>JAOZLU010000095.1 GCA_029934695.1 Desulfobacterales bacterium
GACAAGTTTTCATTACAGCCCTTCAGAACCCACCATTTTGCAAAAGTCAGAAAGTTCATGACGCATTGCGTTATGTTCTAAATATGACGCACTGCGTTATGCCTGTCAAGTTTTTTTCTGCATTTTTTTAATTTTTGCAAATATTGGGGGAAATAAATATTTATGAATATATAAATATTTCAAAAGGTTAATTTCAGAAGTGTTTCAGGATGGGTGATATTCAGTCGTTCAAGATCAGTCCGAACTGCCGAAGCTGATTATAACGCTTTTAGGGATGCCTGAAATCAGCCCTGCGTCGCACCTTTTTAACCACAAAGGGCACAAAGGGGGCACAAAGCTTGAACCCGGGCACAAAGCTTAAACCTGCACGTTCGGCCGGATATGTCTGAGGGCAGGTGCGGGAGCCTCCCCTGAATCCGTTATAATCAGAAAATTTCCTCTGAATTTTCCACTTATCTCCCTGTATCAGATTATATAATGGAAAGCAAGGAAAAAAATGGGTGTGTCCTGGGCTGATGAAAATGTCACAAACAGAGTTGCCAATTGTGATCCCGTTTTTGTTTCGCCTATTTTTTTTAACTTAAAAATCAGTCGGTTACAAAATAGCCGGAACAAAAACGGGATCAGCTTTCTGAGAGCATCAACAACAGATTCATCACCCCAGATGGAAACCGCTTTTAATGAATTGATAAAAAAAATATAACCCATCAAGGTATTATGAATTGGCCTGAAAATTTTTTTGACCAGACAGCAATAGAACAAGAAAATACTATTTTAGCCGGCATGCAAAAAAGGCAAGTTATAATAGATTAAAATCGCCGAACTTCGTTCCCACGCTTTTTCCACTTTGAACTTTTCATTTTTCACTTTTCATGAAATATCTTTCCGCACAAATGGCACACACTGTATTCAGCACGACAGTATCCCTTCTCGGTCCTGCTTTCCCCTCAAGGATGTTCTGGATAATCCGGGCGTTTTCCCTGCCACTCTTCCGACGATGACTTCCTCCATTGTTTTTTCCATTTCGGACTCGGATAAACTTTCTCCCATAACGACTTTCTGGATTGATTCCCTGATCATTTTATCTCCTCTTTATTTCCTGTTTCCGGATGCAAACCGCCTGAAGGCGGAACTGCGAACTGACTGACAATTTTTTTGTCAAATGCTATAATCCCGAGAGCCGTAAGCTCTTAAACTGCTGGCACCTGTATTTTCAGGACTGACAGTTCCTCTGCGGGGTTACTTTCAACCTTTCACTGTCGAATATCTAATCAAGAAATTTGCGCGGAAAAGAAAGATCTTCCACCAATTCCTTTTTGTGCAAAATCATCAGGGTTGAAGTTCCATGTGTCAGGATATCGCCGTTGCTATTTGTAATCTCTGCCTCTGCATAGCAAATTTTTTTTCCGACCTTTATCTGCAAACCCTTTGCAAAGAGCTTTCCCGATTTCGCGGGGGCCAGATAGTTCAACTTGAGGTCAACAGAAGTCAGCCACGCGTCAGGGTCATTCAGTTCATAATATACTGACCAAAAGGCAACCGTATCAATTAACGACGCAAACATCCCCCCATGGACAACGCCCATAAGCTGTCTGTGCTTCTCCTGAATATCAATTTCAATGGCTGCATATCCGACACCGATATCCACCAGTTTCATGGAAAGCAGTGAGGGATAGGGTGAGGTATTGATAATACTGCAAAGTTTTTTTACATGTTCGGGATTCGGTTTTTTCATACGCTGATTTCTCCAATTCTTCATCATATCGGCCAATAAAATTTTGCAGGCAGAATGCCATATAATTTCAAATATTTTTTTTATCATAAATAGAGAATTATATAAAATAACTGAGAGTTCTGTCTTATAGCTGACATCCGAATATCCATCATTCTTTTTTTTATATATTAATTTTCTCTTTGTTTCAAGCACTTTTATTATAAAAAATTGGGGGATGGAAATGCAGGCTGATCCACAGCAAAGTGGCAAATTCTGTCCACCGAATACTCTCACCGCCCCATTGACTTGTGTTGCTGCCCATTCTGATAAAAAATTGAAAGTGAAAAATTGAAAGTGAAAAATTGAAAGTGAAAAGTTGAAAGTGAAAAGTTGAAAGATGAAAGTTTGAGCTTGCTTGTTTGAAGATAAACGGCTATGCCCCGCCATTACGCTCCCCATGCGACTGGGCCAATGTCTCCAATTCCTCATCATACTGGCTGATAAGATTCTCATAAGCAAAACGTCCGGCTGATTCGGAAAGCTTTTCACGCTTTTTTGAAAACTGGGAGTGATTTGCGATAAAAAAAGAAAGCTTTCTGATCAAGTCAGCCTGATCGTTGCAGAGACAGTCCGAATGAAATGATTTCGGAATGATTTCCGGGTAGGACAGCCGGTTCGGCAGGAGGGGAAAACATCCGTAACGGACAGCTTCAATGACCGAAATACCGAAATTTTCCTGTGTCGCCGTGCTGACCACGACAGAACCCTGCTTGAGCATATCAAGATATTCCTCTCTGGATTTTAGGTAGCCGTATCGGATAATCCGATCTCCGTAACGCTCTCTGGCACTGATAAATGCCTTGGGAACCACCTGGAAATTCTCACCGAGAAGTGCCAGACGAAATTCCAGCCCCCGCCCAAGCACTGCGTCCAGTGCATCAAAAAAGTGTTCCGGATTTTTATCAAATTCCCATCGGTGATTCCAGATAATCAGCGGCTGAGAATCATCAGAAAAGGGCAGAGCATCTCTTTCGGCCGGAAACTGACATCCCGGATAAAGTACGCCGGATCTGGAGCGGATCGCCTCAGTGACCCATTTCGGCTGATATTCGGGCATCATTCTGAGAAAAGCGGGAAGCCCTGAGAAAAAAGCGTCAAAATGGGTATGAGAATTGAACAGAATCCGTTCCGCAGCCAACGCCGTGGTGATATTGGTGAAGCCGAACTGAAAATCCATGCTTTCCCCGGGAGCCAGGGGATAGGTGATCTGATTTTCATGAAAATACACCATGGCAGGGGGGCAGGACGGCCCGCAAAGTGCCTTGAAATCCGAAAGGCTCATAATATCTGTGACAATCAGTCCGTCGTACATTTCAAGCGAAGACACTTTTTTGAAGAAATATAACGCGGCCCCCCGCATCCGCCACTTCCAGAAGCGGGCAGGCAGTGTAAGCAGATCAATCGTATGTCTTGAATTGGCGATCCAACCCTCCGCGAAACTCCGATGTGAACCGCCAAAAAAAGGCTCCAGAAATAGAAATCTCAAGGATTACAGCCTCCAATATGCGATATTCATGTCTTTTGCCTCCGCGGGGCTGAAAGCACCTTTCAGATCAATAACAACAGAGGCACCTTTTGTGCAGAGACGGACAATCTTTGAAAGCCCGAGTTCCCTGTAAGCATCGTGTATCACCGCGATGATAACCCCGTCAACGCCTGCGAGGTCTTCCATTTTTATAAGTTTCACGCCATAGTATTTTTTTGCCTCTTCGGGATCCGCAAGAGGATCATGAACAAGAACGTCTATTTCATATTCCTCCAGTTCACTGATCATATCCACCACTTTCGTGTTTCTGAGGTCCGGGACGTTTTCCTTGAAAGTAATTCCCAATATGGCGATTTTTGCACGGCGGACCTGTTTCCCCAGTCCTATGAGCATTTTGACAGTACGCTCCGCGATGAATTTGCCCATGCTGTCGTTGATCCGCCGGCCTGAGAGGATCATTTCCGGATGATAGCCCATGGATTCGGATTTGAAAGTCAGGTAGTACGGGTCCACACCGATGCAATGGCCTCCTACCAGCCCGGGTCTGAAAGGCAGAAAATTCCATTTGGTTCCGGCAGCTTCAAGCACCTCCGAAGTGTCTATACCCATTTTGTCAAAGATCATGGACAGTTCATTCATCAGTGCAATATTCAGATCTCTCTGCGTGTTTTCAATCACCTTGGCGGCCTCTGCCACTTTGATGGAAGATGTCTGGTGAAGCCCTGCTTTTACGATTTTGCCATAAACGCCGGAAAGCAGCGTGAGTGTGTCCGGATCCGAACCTGAAACGATTTTCACAATATTCTCAAGCGTACGAACCTTATCTCCCGGATTGATCCGCTCCGGAGAATAGCCCACCGTAAAATCCTTGCCGAATTTGAGGCAGGACTCCCGTTCCATTATGGGAACGCATTCTTCCTCGGTGGCCCCGGGATACACAGTTGATTCAAATACGACGCAGGAACCTTTCACGAGATGCTTTCCCACTATCGCTGACGCGCCGTGCAATGGTGTCAGATCAGGGATGCGATACTTGTCAATGGGCGTGGGAACCGCGACGACAATCAGTCTGCATCGGGAAAGTTCTTCGGGGTTGCTCGTGTAAAGCATCTTTGCACTTGCCAGGTCGTTATCAGAAATTTCCAGGGTTCGGTCATGGCCGGATTCGAGTTCTTTAATCCGCTCCTCCTTGAGATCATATCCGACAACTTCAAAATGTTTTGACAGATGTACCGCCAAAGGGAGGCCCACATATCCCAGACCGACAACCGCCAGTTTGTCCTCACGCGACACCAATGATTCATAAGTTACCATGTTCTGTTGTTCCTCCGTCAATCTTTTAATTATATTAAGAAATTATAAAATCGGATTCAGGCAGATGTCTGAAGTTTCCAATACCTCGGAAGTCATTGCTGAGGTCCCGGATTTGCCAATCCGGGCCTATCGGTTTTTTTGATCTGTCTGAAGAATTCTCGAAGATTGATCTCCCAGCTTTACGCCGTTCCGATAAAAAAGGCTCTGAAAGAGGATTCATCCTTTTCCATGGCTGCATTTATCTGTTCAAGAAATCTCGTTTTCTCTTTATGAAGTTTTCCTTCGAGATTAATATAGTTCGTGTAATGGTCACTTGCAAGATATGAATCCCCATGGAGATTTGTTATGAGCAAAGCGATCTCCTCCAAGACCTCATGGGGGCCGAGCATCTGAAATTCATTGTTCTGAAGCTCCTTCAAAAGAGGGGTCCCGACTTTTGGGACAAAGGTGCGGAGCCTTATGAAATCAGGCTCAATCTGATTCAGCACCTTTGCGGATTCAAGCGCATGAGGTCTTGTCCGGTCCTTGCCGCCTATTCCCAGGATGACGTACATGCTGAGTTCCATTCCAGCTTCCATTACCCATTTTCCAGCCTGAATCTGCTGGAGGCTGTCTGTGCCTTTCCTGATACGCTTCAGCACCACATCATCCCCGGACTCCAGTCCTGCATGGATTCTTGTCAGACCGGCTTGGGCCAGGCGTCTGAGGTCTTCCGGTCCTTTTTTGTGGATGAATTGCGAAGAGCCATAAACGGTAATCCGTTCCAAGTGGGGAAACACCTCTCTGGAGAAGCGGCATATTTCACAGAGGTCATCTGTTTTCATGGCAATGGTGTTTCCCGCAGGAAAAAACAGGGTCCGGACATGTTCCCCGTAAACTTCCCGCGCTTCCAAAATGTCTTCCTTTATCTCAGGCGTTTTTCGTATCTTAAACTGGGGACCGTTTTTGTAGATCATGCAGAAAGTGCATTTGTTGTGGGGACACCCCGCGGTGGCCTGAATCAGCAGAGAATTTGCCTCACTGGGAGGGCGATATATGGGGCCTTCGTAGCGCATAAAACCACATTGATATTGTTATCAGGCGATTTACCAGTCGGGGTCTTGCGTTTTGATAAAAATTGCCAGTTGTTTGACAACGCCTTTTCCCCAGTCATTAACGGTCATTTGTTCCAAGATAGTGATCATAAAAGATACCGTCGCAGATTGCAAGCTTATATTTTGATCTGAGTGTAACCAAAATAGAACACAGATGATATGAATGACACGGTTTTTCGCAGATATATGTAATAAATTCATATACATCAATGTCATTTGTGCATAGGACAAAAAAATGAGTGGGAAAACCTGACTTTTTTCCGGCAGCCGGAGAATCGCATGTTCGGGAAAAAGTGGCACTGGTTCAGTTGAATGGGAATCGTATTAAAATCAGGTGGTTGTCAAAATATGCAAAAAGACTGATAACTGTCTGTTTTTAAACGGTATATGGGCTGATTTTCTTAAAAAATCCCATTGAACTGAACCAGTGCCGCATACAGGAGACCGGGAAAAAAATCCGGGTTTTTCTTCCATCCCGCAATTTTTTGTACACAGAAACAGGCATTTTCTGAATGCTTAAAAATATATTCATGTTTCAGAGAGTTGAATGAGAAAGGCTTTTATTTCTGCACACTTAGGACAGAAAATTTAATCATTGACACCCGCCATATTCTATGATAAATTGCCAAATTTTCAGTAATTATTTTTTTGATAAGAGTTGCCAGCAATGCCGAAACAGGCTCCGCGGGATATTCTTTTCCGAAAATAGCCTAAATATTAGTGAGCAGTTACCGGAGATCAATGGCAACTAACAACTGACAATGGTTGGGACAGTTTTTATTTTGCACAGTTTTATTTTGCACAGTTTTTATTTTACATGGGTTGAAAATTTTCAACGTGGGAATTTGAATCCTTTATGATTTCAGGAGATTATAATTTTATGTGTTCTGGTTTGCAAAAACTGTCCGAATGATTGGCGGAAAGAGGTTTATTATGAAAACAAAGATTGTGGAAGACCTGATGGTTCCTCTTGCCGAATATGCAACGGTTTCAAAGGAGGCTACATTATATGATGCTGTTGTAGCTCTTGAAAAAGCCCAGGAGGATTATATCAAGAGCCATTACCCGCACAGGGCAATTCTGGTATATGATGAAAATCGGAAAATTGTAGGCAAGGTAAGCCAGTTGGACATACTGAGGGCTTTGGAACCGCAATATGATCAGATGTTGGAAAAAAAAGGGGGATCATTGGTGCGTTTTGGTTTCAGCCGGAGTTTTCAGAAGTCAATGCTTGAGCAATACAAGCTGTGGGACAAGCCCCTCGGCAATATTTGCAAAAAAGCCACAGAAGTAAGAGTAAGGAATTTTATGTACACTCCCGGCCAAGATGAATATGTTGATATGCACGCAACACTGGATGAAGCCATCCACCAACTGGTTTTGGGGCATCATCAGTCTTTGCTGGTGGCAGAAGGCGAGCAGATTGTGGGAATCCTGAGGCTGACAGATGTGTTTATGGCAATTTTTGGAGTGATTATAAGTTCATGCAAAAGTTAAACAGTTCATTGCAATGATTCGGACAATTTTCATTTTACATGGATTGAAAATTTTAAGGGTGAAATCGGATCCCCTGATTTCAGAAGATTATGATTTTATGAGCCTGATTTGTAAAAACTGTCTGAAACCATCAACCATTAATAACGATTGCCAGAAATTAAGTTAAGGAGGATTGAAATGACAACGGATGTTGACATTTCTGGAAAAGTGAATTTTGATTGGAAACGCCTTATATATCTTTTTTTGGGCATAGTGCTTTTCCTTGTTGTGTATTGTTCGCCCCAGTGGCCTGATGCCGTGGACCCCATGGGAAAACACTTCGCTTTGTCCAAAGAGGGGAAAGGTGCTTTGGCCGTATTTCTGCTGGCAGGAACATGGTGGGTGTTTGAGGTTGTGCCAATAGGTGTGACCAGTCTGGCCATTGGTGCCCTTCAGGTTCTTTTTCTGATTCGACCGGCAAAAGAGGCGTTTGGAAACTTCATGGCCCCTTCGGTTCTGTTCATCTTTGCTTCTATTGTTATCGGTCAGGTTTTCACAAAAACGGGGCTTACAAAGCGGTTGGCTTACAAGATGCTTATCGTTGTGGGGGAAAGAACCAGCATGATATACCTGGGCTGTTTTCTTGTAACTGCTGCCCTGACCCATATCATGGCCCATACCGCGGTGGCAGCAACCATTTATCCCCTTCTGCTGGCCATTTATGCGCTCTACGGGGAAGGGGACAAGCCCACCAAGTTCGGAAAAGGACTTTTTATCGGCATGGCCTACGTTGCCGGAGCAGGAAGTATTGTCACCCTGCTCGGTGCTGCGCGCGGTGCTGTGGCTATCGGTTTCTACAATAATGTTGTGGGAGAGTCTGTTTCTTTTTTTCAACTGAGTTATTATATGTTCCCCATCGGATGGCTGATGACCTTTCTCCTGTGGGGATTTTTTATGATATTTTTCAAACCTGAAAAGGCAACCATCCCCGGTCTGAGGGAGAAAGCGAGGCAGCTGGACGCTGAACAGGGACCCATTACCAGAAAAGAGATTCTGGCATGTTCTATTATTGGGGGGTGTATTCTGGTACTGGCCTTGCAGTCCTTTTTTCCTGAACTGAAGGCCATTAACAAGTCAGCGATCATTCTTACTTCAACGATCCTGTTTTATGTCCTCAGAATTCTGGATATTAATGATCTTGAAGAAGTTCCGTGGAACATTATCCTGCTCTTTGCCGGGGCCATGAGCATAGGGATCTGTCTGTGGGAAACAGAGGCAGCCAGATGGCTGGCTGTGAACTGGCTTGTGATGTTCCAGAACGCCCACTGGTTCATCTTTGTCATGAGCATTGCATTTTTCGTCATGATGATGACAAATTTTATCATGAACGTGGCAGCCATTGCCATATCACTGCCGGTTGCGCTTGTGATTGCCCCTTATCTCGGTGTTGCACCGGACGTTATTCTTTTTGCCTCGCTGGTGACAGCCGGCATGCCGTTCCTTTTTCTTGTAGGAGCAGCCCCCAACGCCATTGCCTACGACTCAAAGCAGTTTACAACCGGAGAATTCTTTCTGTACGGAATTCCCGCCAGTATTCTTCTCATGATTGTGGTCGGTTTCGCAGTTTATTTTCTCTGGCCGCTCATGGGGATGCCTGTTACGATCTAAGTATCTATCAGACATCATAAACGCTCCCGCGGGATTGACAAATCCGGCGGGTCTGCATAAAACTCGTTACGAGGCTCTGCATAAAACCTGATTCTGACGGATTTTGTGGCTGATTTCAGCCAGTCACGATCCTGAAAGTCAGCCTGCCGGGACATGCCTAAGAACAAACCGCGGATGGATGCGGATGAGTCTGCCCGACACACAGGATGTCTGCGTTCATCCGCGTTTATCTGCGGCTCACAATTTTCAGTCCGTGTCGGAAACCACAAAAAACGTCAGAACCAGATTTATTTTGTAATCAGAGGATTGAACAGATCAGTAATATCTGACTTGACGTGAACATTCATTTACGATCACGTTTACACTCTTTCTGGCAAACATTATTTTAAACACTGCAGAACCGGGACCAATTTAACAATCTGAAAAGGAGAGGCCCATGACATCGGCTCGCCGATGACATACGCGCAGATGAAAATTCCGGGTTGCAGGGTGGGTGGAGGATTTCGATTTTTTACGCAGTAAAAAACGAAACCCGCAACCCACCTTGATAAACACACAAACGAAATCATTACATATAATTGGATTTACAGAGGAGATATATGGGATTCGGGTATATGGGGAAAATATTGCGCGTGGATTTGTCCAGCGCCGAGATATGGGAAGAAGAAATTCCTGACAAAGTGTATGAGGCATATCTGTCCGGATCAGGGCTTGGCGCGTGGATGCTTTACAGGGATGTGCCGGCAGGGGCAGACCCCCTGGGGCCTGAAAATATGCTGGGGTTTGTTTCCGGCCTTCTGACAGGTACGGGAAGCCATTTCACCGGCAGATGGATGGTTGTGGGCAAGTCTCCTCTGACCGGCAGCTACGGCGATGCCAATTGCGGAGGGAATTTTTCACCGGCAATCAAACGGTGCGGATATGACGGCATATTCTTCACCGGTATCAGCAAAACGCCGGTGTATCTGCGAATCGCCAATGGGAAGGCCGAGCTGCTGGATGCCACATCCCTCTGGGGAAAAGACACGGTTGAAACGGAAAAAATTCTGATTGAATCATCAGAAAAGAAAAAGCCCCGCGTGGTCTGTATCGGGCCTGCCGGGGAAAATATTTCCCTGATCGCCGGCATTGCCAACGACCGGGGCAGAATGGCCGCGAGGGCCGGTCTCGGGGCGGTCATGGGAGCCAAAAAATTAAAAGCTGTTGTGCTGTCCGGAACAGAACACATCCGTGTTCACGACCGGAATGAGGTCAGACGTCTGAGCCGACGTTGCAATATGTATGTGAAGTTCCAGCCGCCGTTTGTGTCCGGGCCGATGACCGCATATATAGGCGCACTGACACGCATGCTGCCGGTTCAGTTTGCCCAGGACGGGATGCTGTTTAAAATTATGCTCAAAAAATGGGGCACTGTGAGCATGAACCAGCTTTCAGCGGAAATGGGGGATTCGCCTCTCAGAAACTGGGACGGGTCCAATACGGATTTCGGGATAAAAAAATCCGGTTCTGTCAATCCGGATGTGTTCACAGATTGCGAAATCGTCAAATATTACTGTTTTTCCTGTCCGTTAGGCTGCGGCGGGATATGTTCCACGAATGACAGCAAGTATGAACGGACCCACAAACCCGAATATGAAACCGTGCTTTCGCTGGGCGGATTCTGCATGAATGAGGACAGAGACAGCATTTTTTACATGAACGAACTCCTGAACCGGGCTGGCATGGATACCATATCAGCGGGGCATGTGGCCGCCTTTGCCATTGAGTGTTATGAAAAAGGCATCCTTTCGAAGGATGATACCGGAGGACTCGAACTGACCTGGGGAAACACCCAGGCACTGATCGCATTGATTGAAAAAATGATTCATCGGGAAGGCATTGGCGATATCCTGGCAGACGGAGTGAAACGTGCAGCGCAAAATATCGGCAAAGGCACACATAACGCCGCAATACATGCGGGAGGGCAGGAACTGGCCATGCATGACGGAAGAAATGATCCTGGTTTTGCCCTTCATTACAGCGTCGAACCCTCTCCGGGCAGGCATACGGTCGGCTCCCAGCTCTATTATGAAATGTTTCAGCTCTGGAAAAAGGTCAGGGGACTTCCCAAGGTCAGATTTATGTATCCCAAGTTTGCCAAATACAAAGCAGATAAGAAAAAGGCGCTGATGGGGGCCGCATGCAGCAAATTCATGAACGTGGTCAACGGAGCAGGTGCGTGTCTGTTCGGCGTTCTCATCGGCGTACACCGTGTTCCGATATTTGAATGGCTCAATGCCGCGACCGGATGGGATAAGACGCCCGCGGAATACATGATCGTCGGAGAACGCATCCAGACGCTGAAGCAGTCATTCAACATCAAACACGGCATTCGTCCGAAAGATTTTAAAATCAGCGACCGTGCTTTGGGAATACCTCCACAGGACAGAGGGGCAAACAAAGGTCGGACCGTTGATATTGAAAAAATGATGCAGGACTACTGGGAGGAACTTGGCTGGGATCGGGAAACTGGCGATCCGCTCAAAGATACAGTGGAACGGCTTGGAATTGATTAGCGTATATTCACAGCCTGTGAAAGACCTCCGAGGTTGCAGGAGAAAAAATGAGTGAACAAAGAAACCCGGCTTTTCCAGGCAAGAGAGGAATCATCCATTCAAGAGAAAAAGCCGGGTTTCCTCACCCATTCAATTTTGTGGGAAAGAGAATAAAAATGACAACCAACAAAATTATGATCATCGCGGGCGAAGCGTCCGGTGATTTGCACGGAGCAAATCTCGTAAAGGCCATGCAGATGAGAGATGACACGCTTACTTTTTCCGGCATCGGTGGCCAGGCATTAAGAGATGCAGGAGTCAGGATACTGGTGGATACCTCGATGCTCTCCGTTGTGGGAATCACCGAGGTGTTTTCCAAAATATCAGATATTTTTAAAGGAATGGCTGTCATCAAAAACGCTTTGAGAACGCAACGTCCGGACCTTCTTATCCTGATAGATTTTCCCGATTTCAACCTTCACATTGCAGGTACCGCCAAAAGACTCAATATTCCTGTATTGTATTATATCAGCCCTCAGATTTGGGCGTGGCGTTCGGGCCGTGTGAAGAAGATCGGAAGGCTTGTGGATCATATCGCCGTCATTCTTCCTTTTGAGGCAGCATTCTACAGGAAACATAAAATACCGGTAAGTTATGTCGGTCATCCCCTGATGGACGCCCGCGAATCAGTTGAAAATTCCCGATCATCCGTCGCCAGTCATCAGTCGCCAGTTATCGGCCTTCTCCCCGGTTCCCGGGAAGGAGAGATTGCAAAACTTCTTCCGGCAATGCTTGAGGCCGCTGCTGTCCTGATCAGAAGACACAAACACATCAGATTTATCCTCTCGCTTGCCCCTTCTGTGAAAAAGGAAGTCGTGGAGGAGATGATTCATTCTCACTTCTCTTTTCCCATCTCTCTTTTCTCAGTCGTCAATGGCGTGGAGGAAGTCTTTGAGAAATGCTCGCTAGCGGTTGCCGTATCCGGAACCGTGACATTGGAGGCTGCCATTTCCGGCGTTCCCATGGTTGTTGTCTATAAAGTGTCTCCTGTCAGTTACCTCATTGGCAAAGCCATGATACGGGTAAAGCATATCAGCCTTGCCAACCTCATTGCGGGGAAAGAGCTTATTCCTGAACTGATCCAGGATAACGCATCTCCTGAAAACATTGCGAACACAGTATCAGGGATGTTGGATGATCCTTCCAGGCTTGAGAGAATGAGGAATGAACTCCTCAATGTCAGAAATATGCTGGGCAGTCCAGGGGCCTCGGACCGGGTGGCGGAGATTGCAATAAATATGTTGAGCTGACTTCGGCAAGGCTCAGTCACCGCGGCGAGCTCTGTCGAGCCGTTCCAGCACAGATATTTCTGGTTCTAACGATTTTTGTGGTTTCCGATATGATCCGCAGATGAACGCAGATGAACGCAGACAGATGTGCAGGCGGTCAGAGTGCGGGAGCATCAGCGTTCATCCGCGTTCATCTGCGGTTTGCAGAGATCACAGCTGTCTGAAATCTTATGCAGCCACAAAATCCGTTAGAATCAGAAATATTTAATCTGTTCCAGACAGGACAACGCAGTTTTTTCCAAGACTTTTACCTTTATATAAGGCACTGTCTGCCATTTTAATACATTGCTCAATATTTTCAATCTGAGAAAAGGAGCTTACGCCGAATGTCATGGTAATTTCAAGTTTATGCTCATCGTATTCATAACAGTTAGATGAGACAGTCTCTCTCAGACTTTCCGCGAGAATTCTTCCGCCTTCCAAATCTGTTTCCGGAAGCAATAAAAGAAATTCCTCCCCTCCCCATCGGCTGACCCCGTCCTGTTTTCTTACTCTGGAGCGTATTCTTTCAGCAAGTGACACCAGAACAAAATCACCGCAGTCATGTCCATATTGATCATTAAACAGTTTGAAATTGTCTATGTCACATAAAATAAATGAAAATGGCTTTTGGCTTCTTTCAAATCTTATTTTTTCGTTTTCCATCTTTTCAATGATATCAAAGCGGTTTGAAAGTTTTGTCAGGGTATCTGTTCGTGCCACCATCTCCAATTTTTCCTGAGATTTCAGCAATTTTTCGTTGGTTGCCTTTAATTTCTGATACGCTGACTTGAGTGCTTCCTGAGAACGCTTCAGATCCAGGCGCGTTTTGACCCTGGCCAACAATTCAACGCCGTTAAAAGGTTTGGTCACATAATCGGCTCCGCCAGCTTCAAAGCCTCTCACAATACTCTCTGTATCTGATTTTGCCGTCAGAAAAATAACCGGAATATCTTTTGTTTTCAGCTCCTGTTTCAGCTGTATGCATACTTCAAAACCGTTCATTTCCGGCATCATCACATCCAGAAGGATCAGGTCAAAATCCTGAAAGTTGCTCTTGACAAGCGCGGCTTTGCCGCTCTGGGCATAAGACATCTGGTAACCGTCTTTTTTTAAAATATTGGCGATAACCTGAATATTGATGGACACATCATCAACAATCAGTATCCTGAGATTTTTGTTTGTATCGTCAGACATTATCTTTTCCTTACATAATTTTTTGTTCCCGGCAGTGTGAATTTGAAACGGCTACCTTTGCTGACCTCGCTTTCCACCCAGATTTTACCGCTGTTTTTCTCTGCAAATTCTTTGCACAGAATCAGTCCCAAACCGCTCCCTCTTTCTCCTTGGGTTCCAAACGAACTGAATTGAATATCAATCCGGAAGAGTTTCCTGATATTCTCCTCACTGATACCCATCCCGGTATCTGCCACGGTTATTTCAACATGATTGTCTTTCTTTTCCCCATCAATCGTAATTTTGCCATGTTTTGGCGTAAATTTTATGGCATTTGTGACCAAATTCCGAAGGATCATGCTGATCATATCCGTATCCCCATAAGCGGTTATGTCTTCATCAATTCCCGATGTCAGCGTGATATTTTTTTCGTCTGCACTGCTTTTGAGCAATTTTGCAATATTTTTCGCCAATCCGCTCACACTGAAGCTGACAGGAGCAAATTTGACTGATCCTGTCTGAGTTTTTGCCCAACTCAGGAGATTTTCCAATAAATTAAATGTCATTGTTGCATTTTCACACAAAGATTTGAAAAATTCAACAAGTTGTTCCCTGTCAAATGTATCAATATCGTCTTCCAAAAATTCATGCAAATGAAATAAGTTGTGAAAAGGACTGCGCAGGTCATGGGCAATAATGGAAAAAAATTTATCTTTGGCCGCGACCGCCTCCCGGAGATGTTCTTCGGATGTCTGCAAGGCTTTCTGAGATTCTCTTAACGCCAGATGTGTCCGAACCCTTGCCACCAATTCCATTCTGTTGAACGGCTTGGTGACATAATCCGTAGCTCCGACTTTGAATCCCTTCACAATACTCTCTGTATCTGATTTTGCCGTCAGAAAAATAACTGGTATGTCTTTTGTTTCCGGATACTGTTTTAATTTTATGCATACTTCAAATCCGTTCATCTCCGGCATCATAATATCCAGAAGAATCAGGTCAAAATTATGGGACCAGGCCTTGGCAAGAGCAGCTTTCCCGCTTTGGGCATAAGTCATCTGGTAGCCTTCTGCTTTTAAAATGTTGGCGACGATCTGTATATTCTGGGATACGTCATCAACAATCAGGATTCTGAAATTTTCATTATGCTCAATATCCTTCATATTTCTCCCATGTTTAAATCCCTGTAAGTTAATGATTTTACGTTTCCGACGGTTTCAATTTTCTGATTATAACGGATTCGGGGGAGACTCCCCATATGCATCAAGCTAAAATCATAACTGTCTGTTTTTATTGATCCATGATGTGCCGGACGGGGTTGCAAACCCCGTCCGGCAGTCTGGTTTCAGAAACCCGTACAGGTCTGAGCTTTGTGCCCCAGGTTTAAGCTTTGTGCCCCCTTTGTGTCCTTTGTGGTTAAAAGAGTGCGACGCAGGGCTGATTTCAGGCCTCCCTTAAAAGCGTTATAATCAGAAATTATCCCATAAATAAGTTGGTTAAAATGGATTTCAGGGTTTTCGTTCAGGCACTGAATAAAGCTGGTTTTAAGTTTTTGGCGGGTTTTCATCTGAGTCCGTCTTTTCAATTAATTTGATCTTCTCAAGTAGCTCAGGGTAAGAATCTAAGGTAAGATTCATATTATCAATGTCAAAACTGACTGTCTGATCAATTAAATTTTCCCCGAATTGTTGCAAGATTTCTAATGAACAGTGTTCACCCAGTTCCCTCATCTGGCACCCGAATGCTTCTATTTCATCAAAAAACTCGTTTGTCCTGGTCATTTCCCATAATTTCATAAATTCATTTTCCAGTTGATGAATCACTTCCGGAAGATTTTTCAGAGATTCGGATGATATTTCTTCAACTTCTGTCTGCTTATATAATTTTTCCGGCTCTGATTCAATGAATTCTTCTTGGGAATATTCAAGAAACCGGGATAATTCGCAAAGTAATTCCGAGCGTTGAAGCGGTTTTAGCAAATGTCCGTCAAATCCGGTCTCCATAATCTTTTTCCGGTCTTCTGTCAACGCGGAGGCTGTTAACGCTATGACAGGAATCTTTTTCAGTTTTTCATTCTTCTTAATCTGCCTTATCGCTTCATATCCGTCCATAACGGGCATTCTGATATCCATAAGAATAATATCCGGAGCTGTCTGTTCTGCAATCGCCACCGCTTTTTGCCCGTTCTCAGCTTCTGTATAGGAAATATTTGTGTCCCTGAGAAATTCTTTTACTAAAATACGATTATTTTCAATATCATCTGCAATCAGCACAGAGGCTTTTTCATAAAAAATATTCTCATGGTCAGAATGATGAACTGTTTCAGATTCAGGGTCTGTTTCAGAAACTGGCACATCATGCAATCTGATTTCAAAGCAGCTGCCCTTGCCGGGCTGACTCGTCATGGAAATTGTTCCGCCCATCATTTCAACCA
>JAOZLU010000604.1 GCA_029934695.1 Desulfobacterales bacterium
GCTTTTATCCTTGCCAGACCCAATCCCTGTAGTTCAACATAAAAACTACAAGGATGGGGCTTTTATCCTTGCCAAACCCAATCCCTGTAGTTCAACATAAAAGACAAAAGCGGTCATGCTGAATGACCAGAAAACGAAACGAACAAGGATTGTTTATAAGAAAAGGATTTTCCCGGGAGATCGGGGAGATGATGCTTTTATCCTTTCTTATAAACCATCCGTGTAGTTATCAAAAAAAGGAGGCAAAAATGAAAACGAGATTTTTTATGAATGTGATGTTTGTTTTGGGTTTAGTGTTTGGAGGATTGAATTTTGTTTCCCTACAGCAAGCTATTGCAGATTATACAGTTATAAACACCAATGACAGTGGTGACGGATCGCTCCGCACGGCAATTTCCACGGGTGGTAATATTGACTTTTCTCTTCCTGGCTCAGGTCCGTGGACAATTACCATAAACAGTTCACTTTCAATTACTAAAGACCTCTCTATTACCGGCCCTATTGCCGATGGAGGCTTGACTATTGATGGTAATGACAAGCGAGTTTTTGTAATCATCACAGACAACAAAACAATCTTCATTTCTAATGTAACGATCAAGAATGGCGATACATACCAAACTGGTGGCGGAATGTATGTTGTAAATAGCGGAACAATACTAAATTTAATTAATTGTATCTTCACCGCTCACACGCTCAACGGTTCCTCGCAAACGGGCGCTGCAATATACATGAAGACATCACCAACTGTAAATGTGACCAATTGCACCTTCTCCGGAAACACCTCTACCGGTAGTGGAGGGGGAATCTATGTATATAGTGGAACATTGAATGTGTACAACAGTATTTTTTATGGGAATGGGGGTAGCGGCAATGAGATAACAAATAATAGCGGTACGGTTACTGTCCAAAAAAGTATTGTCCAAGGCGGCGGTTTTACTGGGGCCACCGATGCCAACCCACTGTTTGTCAGCGCCACAGATTTTCATCTGAAAAGCGATTCACCTGCCATTGATATGGGCAATAACAGTGCGCCAAACATCCCGTCCACTGATTTGGATGGCAATTCTCGTGTGGAAAATGGCACTGTAGATATGGGAGCGTATGAATACCAAGTGAATGATGCACCGAAGATTGCCCAGACCGAGGCGCTTTCCGTGACCATGAGCGAGGACGGCTCGCCTATACCCTGGAGTGCACCCACCGTATCAGCGACCGATGTTGATAATGACGACAGCACACTGGAATGGTCTGTTTTCGGCTCTGTGCCACACGGTACAGCCACAGTCAGCGGCACAGGCTCCTCGCCTTCCATATTCACCTATTCGCCCACGGGCGACCATAACGGTTCCGACAGCTTCAAGATACAGGTGTCGGACGGCAGTCTTACGGACACGATCACGGTGGATGTGAGCATCACCCCTGTCAACGATGCCCCGACTTTGAATGCGATCACCGGGCCTCTGAACATAAACGAAGATGCTGAAGAGCAGCTGGTCTTTCTGACTGGAATTGGAACTGGCGCAACCAACGAGACGCAGGATATCACCGTGACAGCGACTTCGGACAGTACGGGTATCATCCCCAATCCCACGGTAACTTATGCCAGCCCGGACGCGACAGGCACTCTGAAGTTCAAGCCTGTCTCAGAAGCAAACGGGTCGTCGGTTACAATCACAGTTAAGGTCGATGACCAGCAGGCCACCTTCAGCCGCCAGTTCACAGTGAATGTGGCAGCGGTCAATGATGCCCCTGTATTGGATAAATCAAAAAACCCGATTCTTACAGAAATAAGCGAAGATAATTTCACCAGCGACGGTGATACTGTAGCAAAAATTGTTATAGACAATTCCATTACCGATGTTGATGTTACTTCTGCACCGGAAGCCATTGCGGTAACAGCAGTGAACAGCGATAACGGTACTTGGCAATACGATAAAGACGGAGGTGCCACCTTTATCAGTTTCCCCTCAGATATCTCCGAGAACAAGGCAGTATTGTTAGATGAAAATGCCAAAATCCGTTTTGTGCCTAACTCTAATTTCAACGGAACGTCTGCCATAACCTTCCGTGCCTGGGACAAAAGCAGCGGCGCTAATGGCGATGTCTCAGCAGATACCACCAGCGGCACATCCTTCAGTTCAGACGATGATACAGCCGAGATCACAGTGACACCAGTGGACGACTCCCCCACCGTAGCTAACCCCATATCAGACATATCAGCATCCGAGGACAGCACCGCCAGAACAATAAATCTGAGCAGTGTGTTTACGGATATTGACAACAACGACGCTGGCATTGCCAAATCTGTCTCAAGCAACAACAATCCCGGCCTGGTATCTGCGTCTATCAGCGGTGACACCCTGACACTCAGCTTCGGATCTAATCAGAACGGAACAGCAACCATCACCATCCGAGGAAGCTCAAACAGCAAGACAGTTGATGATACATTCATAGTAACCGTATCTGCTGTCAACGACCCCCCCAGCTTCTCCGCCAGCGAACCGCCGGCAATAGACGAAAACGCACCCGCACAAACAATAAGCGGATGGGCCACCGGGTTTAGCCCCGGGCCCGACTCAGGCCAGACAATCGCAGCCTATCACGTCAGCGGCATCAGCAACCCCGGACTCTTTTCAACATATCCCAAAGTGGATATCACCGGCAAACTGACCTATACACCCGCGGCCAACACATCAGGCTCCTCAACCTTTGAGGTGACAGTCCAGGACAATGGCGGATCACCCGGAATAAGCACATCCCCAGCCCAGACATTCACCATCACCATCAACCCCAACAAAGCCCAGACAATAAATTTTCCGCCCCTGCCCACCGGCAAAAAATGCGGAGACCACCCGGCCTTTATCATAAACGCAGCCGGCGGCCCATCAGGAAACCCAGTCACATTCACAAGCTCAAACCCATCAGTTGCCACAGTGACCGGAAACGCAGTATCAATCACAGGCCATGGAACTACAATAATATGGGCATACCAGAAAGGCAACGAGAATTACAGCGATGCAATACCAGTATATCAGTCACTTGTAGTGAACAAAATTGATCAGGAAATCATCTTTGATGAGTTGCCATCCACCCTGAACATCAACAGCACCGTGACATTGATAGCAGACACTGAGACAGCAAACCCCTCAACAGCCCCGGGACTCCCTGTAGAATTTGTCAGCAAAAACACCTCAGTCGCCACCATTATCAGCAGCAACACAGCAAAAATGGTCGGCCCCGGAACCGTCAAAATCTGTGCAACCCAGCCTGGAAATCCGAACTGTTATAAACCAGCCGAGGAAATTTGCCATACAGTAAACATTAACGGACTGCCCGTAATCACCCAAGGAGATTCCGTAACCATCAGTATGTCCGAGGACGGTGTCAACGAACACGGCGAACCCGATCCTTTCAGCCTGACCTTAGACGCTTATGACCCGAATGACGACACCATCCAATGGCGTATCAGCATCCAGGCAAGCTACGGATCTGCAAGCGTAAGCGGAACAGGACCCAGCAAAGACATATCATACATCCCGAATCCGGAAGGAAACGACGACATATTCGAAGTCGAAGTCTCCGACAGCAAAGGAGGAACTGACACCATCACAATCTATGTGAAAATCAGCAACGTAAACGATGCGCCACTGCTCTACGCGGAACACTCACCCGCTCTCACAGAAATCCAGGAAGACGAGACAACCAGCAACGGCAACACAGTAGCTGAAATCGTTGTGGATGGCTCCATAACAGATGTGGACGGAACCTCAGTAGAAGCCATTGCCGTCATCCAAGTGGATAACACCCACGGCTTATGGCAGTTTTCCGAAAATGACGGCGCAAGCTGGACCGATTTCACCACGGACACACGCGGAAACATTGATATCGAAGAGCATGCCCGTCTCCTGAACAGTGCCTGCCGCATAAGATTCATACCGGATTCCGATTACGGAGGCGAAGCTGAATTCACATTCCGAGCCTGGGACATGAGCAGCGGCCAGTCCGGCCAAACCGCAGATGCCACAGTCAACGGAAGAAGGGCACCGTTCAGTTCAGCATCAGACACAGCGGCCGTCATAGTGAACGGCATTGATGACCCGCCAAAGCTGGTCAACCCGATCCTTGACAGAACCGTGCATGAGGA
>JAOZLU010000096.1:0-13601 GCA_029934695.1 Desulfobacterales bacterium
GTAATCCCACAGCGGTCATACTGCCGATAGGCGATTATAAAAAAATGCTTTCCGCATTGGCGAAAACAGAGACACACAGGGAAAACACGGCTCTTTTCCAACTCCCGGAATTCAAGAATCTGGTCAGAAAAGGCCTGGAAGACGTAAGCTCGGGCAGGATCAGGCATTGGAAGGAAGCATCTGAACCACAGAGAGGTGACGAACTTGTAAGTTGTTGTAGCAGTCCTGCAAAGGTAGTGACGGATCCCATCCAGTCCCTTGAATATCAGCATACTGAATCTCGTTCATCATTATATGTGCAGGATTTTTTCCAAAATCAACATCTTCCCCCAAAAATCACAGAGGGCCGCAGAGAAACCGCAGAGAGCCACAGAGAAAATAATAAAAACTCTGCGGTTCTCTGTGATTATTAAAAACGGGCACATTCACACATCCCTGATGAATGATGAATCATTCATAATTCATAATTCCTCACTGACGAATCTTCACACTCGGAAAATCATCCACATTGGTATGCGGCAGAAAAAGTGCGGATGTGAATTCGTCCATGAACTGATTATTGCTGCTGAAATCAATATACGTCATGCTGTTTGAAACCTGTATGGCTTCTCTGCGGTACTCATCAGAGAGCAGGGCCATATATGCGCCGGCCACGGAACTGTTTCCGAGGTATTGAAATTTGCTCCGCTCAATATCCGGGAGCAGTCCGATGGTGATTGCCCTTTCCATGTCGAGATACTGTCCGAATCCGCCGGTGATCACAACCCGCTCCACCATTGAGAAATCCAGTCCGGCCTGGTTCAGCAGAACGGTGAACCCGGCATAGACTGCCCCTTTGCTCCGAATGATGTTGTCAATATCCGATTCGGTGAAGATGATATCCGCATCCATTGCGGTTTTATCTGCAAATTCCACAACATATGCAGTCTCATCTTTCTCACGCTTTATTCTCGGATGGCTTATATCAGTCGCAAACTTTCCGCTCTGATCAATGATGCCGGTAAGCAGCATTTCGGAGATCAGGTCAATCATGCCGGAACCGCAGATGCCCCGGGGCGGAACATCTCCCACAGTTGAACAATCCGCTTCGAGAGTGTCAGGATCGAGAGATATTTTTTCAATCGCCCCCTCTTCCGCACGCATCCCCCAGCGCACACCGCCGCCCTCAAAGGCCGGGCCTGCGGAACAGGATGCGGTCATGAGCCAGTCTTTGTTGCCCAGAACAATTTCTCCGTTGGTTCCCACATCAATAAACAGGGTCAGAAGTTCTTCTCTGTGAAATCCTGCGTAAAGCAGTCCCGACACAATGTCGCCTCCCACATAGCCGGCCGGCCCGGGCATGACAAAGACCGCGGCTAAGGGGCTGACTTTCAGCCCGATTGCCCCGCCCCTGAGAATGGGAAATTCGGAAACCGTCGGGATGTAAGGCGCACGGCGGATATAACGGGGCTCAATTTTCAACAGAAGATGGGTCATGACGGTATTCCCGGAAAGCACCACATTTCTGATCTGCCTGTAATCCGCTCCTGAGCTGTCCAATACCTCATTGATAAGTCCGTTGATGGTCGCAAGCACCATATTGCCCAATTTTTTGACACCGTCTTTCTCCGCACACACGATACGGTTAATCACGTCATCACCGCAGGAAGCCTGTCTGTTATGCCCGGACGCGGCCGCAAGAACCGAGCCGTCTGACATATCTGTCAGATAGACCACGACGGATGTGGTCCCAATGTCAACAGCCAGTCCCAGAGATTTGCTCCTCCCATTTCCCGCTTCCACCCGCAAAACTTCATTGGAACATTTTTTTCTCATCACATAAGCTGTCACATTCCAGTTGTCATCTCTCATGATATTTGCCAGGTCCCGCATGACCCCGAGTCCCACACTCAGGCTTTCCACATCGCAGCACCCGGTTCTCTTCAGTCCCCGGGTCAGACGGTCAATGTCGCTGACCGAATCCTCCAATGTCGGGGGTGCCAGTTCAAGAGGAATTTCCAGGAGCATGGGACTGATTTCCTTTTCAGCTACAAGTCCTTTCAGGCGATATGTCGCATCCTTGCCCATTCCCGCGACTTTGAGTTTTTTCTCCAGAGTTTCTTCCGGGATTTTTACTGTGACATCGCCATGTATCGTACTCTGACACGCGAGCACATAATTTTTCCCTTTTTCCTTCTCACTGAGCAGAGAACTCGGAACCGTTTTTATATTGCCTGCTTCCAGAATGAGTTTGCATTTGCCGCACGATCCTTTTCCGTTGCAGGACGCATTCAGGCTGACATCCGCAGCCTGAGCCGCTTCCAGCAGACTGTTTCCCTCGGGTACGACGGCCTCTTTATTGTCAGGCATGAATGTGACTTTGCATGTTCTGACGGCAGCCTCAGCTTCCAGCTCCCTCTCCGCCCTTTTTTTCTCCTTGTGCATAAACCATATAGGGCAGGACGAGCGGAATTTGCAGTAAATTTCAGGATCACGGCAGTGAACACATTCGTCGCACATATAAACTTCGTGTTTCATACATATAAAACTGGTTTCCCTGTCCGGGTGATTGATACATTTTCCCATTTTCGTTTAACTCCTTATGTAACTGTTCCAAGTTTAAAATTTCAAACATCAGGCATCAGGCTGGCAGATGGCAAGATATTTGATAATCTCTGATTATAACGGATTCAGGAAGGTACAACCTTCTGAAATTAATGATTCATATACCGGCAGTTCTGTCCGGTCCGGAAGCCGGGCATAAATGCATACGCCTTTTTCTCCGTGTTCTTAGTGCCTTTGTGTGAGATATTGTTCTGAAATTGCAGCCTCCCCTAAATCCGTTATATAATCAGGATAATCTCATAAAAAAAATCCTGGCTCCACAAATCCAATTCATGCTGATCTTTGAGATAATGCCGGACATCTTGCCTGGCACTGTCAAAATTGACTTGTCTGAATCGGGAATCAAGCAGATTGAGAAGCACGTCCTGATCCAGAACCTCATCAGGTAGCAGTAGTCAAAGGGGAGGTGTTGGAGGAACCACAAAATCCCTCAGAACCAGAAATGTTATCTCAATCCGGAAATCGCCTGCATGATACAAACAGCTTCGGCCAGGCCTGTCTTTCCATCTCCGTTTACGTCGCGGGGGATATCTGTATTGTCAGAATGAACACTAACCATAGCCTGTAACGCTGAAATCGCACTTTTCAGTCCGAGGCTGTGACAACATGCCACAGTTGCCCACTCCCACGCGTTCATCCCTCCGATAATCTCATATACAGATGTAAAGCCGTTGGCATCGAGGAAATCTGCCGCGCTGTGGCTTCGGGATCCGCTTTTGCAGACCATCAGGATATCGCCAGTTGCAGAGAGTTCGGCATAGCTTTTTTCAAGCGTTCCCGATATCCAAGGATAGTTAAGTGAAGAAGAAATATGTCCGTACTCGCCACAAAACTCTTCCTCTTCTCTTACGTCAAGAATAATCATTCCCGGTTGAGCAGCGATCATATCTTTTGCTTCCTGCGGGGTAATCTCAGTATGAACGAAGCTGAATGATCCGACCGGGTATCCACCATTATTCAGTTCGCTTTTCATCTCTTCCACATCGGTTTCTGTATCGTCAAAAATCGTTTCGGCAATATGACTGCTCAAGTCAATATCCACACTTGCCACTCCCTCAATGCCTGTCAGGATAGAACTTATCCGGTCTGAATCGGCACCTCAGCCACACCCGGGAATAACGAATCGCACCTTTTTTTCGGCTGCCAGAGCCGACTGACATACTGTAAAGCAGAAAAAAACACCGAACAGCAAAATGAACAATCTCAATCCCTTTTTCATGATATCCTCCTCTGTAAATACAAATATGTTCAATGATTTCGTTTATGTGTTTATCAAGGTGGGTTGCGGATTCCGTTTTTTACTGCGTAAAAAATCGAAATCCTCCACCCACCCTACAACCCGGGATTTTCTTATGTGCGTATGTCATCGGCGGGCCGATGTCATGGGCCGCTCCTTTTCTCGCTTCCAAACCACCAAAACCGTGTATTGCATATCAGAAATCCCCCATTCCTTGTGACAACAAAAAAATTTTTATCATAAATATGTTGGACATGCAAATAAAAATTTGCACTTTTTTTATTGATTGAAAATTATCTGATTATAACGGATTCAGGGAGGCTGCAATTTCAGCATGTCACGCCGATATCTCACACAAAGACACAGAGGGCACAGAGAAAAGCACATAAAAGTCTGTGTCCGGCTCAGTGATTTCAGCAGGTTGTGCCCTCCCTTGAATCCGTTATAATCTCACAATTGTTAATATCCTCGACTTAGCACTGTTATCCCGAGGTTAAAATCTTCCTATCTCACGATTCCGATTTTTTGTTTTTCATCCTCATTTTTGGAAAGAAATAATTCCTTTTGTTCATTGAAAGAAAAACAAAGAATATTTTCCGGCTTATCAACAGTGAAGGTCAAATGACCTGCCAATCGTTTTGATTCATCATTGATGACTTTGTAATCCATGGTATTATCCTCGAAATACTGCTCCACATCTTCTCCTTCAAATTCATAAACCGTTATCTCAGCAACGGACTGATATGTTCCCCATAAGTTTCTCACGAGCAATCTGACTTGGTTGGGATTTCCATTATCATTCAAGATCGAATCTTCTTTCCACAGAAAAATTTTATAATCAGGCGTGTTGTTATTCTCCGATGCCGCTATTTTCAGCCCGTAATAATAATTCAGATGCGGATCAAATCGGATTCCTGCGGAAAGAAAAGCTCCGCCCTTTACGACAGCATCAAAAACGCTGCCAGACTCAAACAGCATATCCGGATGAAAAGCAGAAAACTTATCCTGAACAGCTTTTCTCACGGAAGGTATTTTGGTTGTTCCGCCTACAAAGACAACTCTGGAAATCTGATTCATTCCTAATCCCTTATTCCGGGCCTTATTTTCCAGATTCTCAATCGCACTTTCCATCCTTTCAAATACGCCTGCTGTTGAGAGCAGATTTTCAAATTCTGTCTGAGAATAGTGAACGCCGTCATATTCGTATTCTTCATTTTCTGACAGAGCAATTTTTATTTTTTCTGAAAGACGGCTGTCTGTCTCAATATCTTCGGAAATCAGTTTATCTATATTTCTTCCGCCAAAATCATAGCTTTCCCTGACAATGACAAAGGATACATTCCTCTGTTTCTGAAGCTCACACACAGAAAAGGACGTTGTGGAACCTCCTATATCTACAATACATATACGCTGAGTTTCATTCAGATTCAATCCGTATCCGACAGCAGAGCAGACCACCTCATCGGCAAGTTCAACAGGAATTTTTTCAAAGACCCTTTCTGCCACCTGTTTTAAATGCTTCTGATAATGGTCGCCCTGTTTTCCGCTTTTGATAATCGGATAGCTGAACAGGACTTTGGTGATCCTAACTTCCTTCTCAATCATCCTTCTTAATTCCGATAGAAACAGGTGAAGAACCTTTTTATATTCATTCGACTCTCCTCTTTTGTAAAGATGACTCTTGATATCAGAATATATATTCCTCTTCAATTCTGCCTGCATATAATCGGCTGAACCGAATCGGAACATAAAATTCTGTATCGCATTCGTCAGTCGTTTTATGCGTAAAGCACCTTTTCCCGGATACTCAGCAGCTTTTAATCCGATAGCCCCTTCCCGGGTGTAAACAGAAGGGATTACCGGAGTATTATCATAAGTCACCGAGATGTCTTTTGCTTCCAGACAGATAACTTTATTATTTTGTTCGGAAGAATAAATCCCTACCAGTGTATTGGTAGAACCGAAATCAATTGCAATTGAAGCCATTTCAGTGTCCGGTCACCAAATGTTCGTTTTTATACTGATGATATTCATCATATTGAAATGAGGGGTCAATGCCGTAATCATTGGCATATTTCACCCGCCCCTCACTCCACCTGAAAAGATGTTCCAAATCCTCTCTTGCGGTTTTAATCAGGGGAACCACTTTTGCAATATTGCGGAGAACAATTTCTCCGAATTCTGCTTTGTCATCTGCCTCGCCATTTTTGCGGATAAAAAGTCTTCCGAATCCTGACTTGCCGTCTGTCCTGCCTTTTTTATGCCTGGCAAATTTTTCAATCAGACTCTCTCCTAAAATATTTTCAATCTCAGCCCCGGTATAACCTTTTGTTCTTTGAATCATATCCTGTTTTATCGGCTCCGGGATCGCAGTGTAACGGATGTTGTTCTTGTCAGTGCGGAATGCTTTGAAATGCACCTGGAAGATTTCATCCCTTTCCGAATCTGTGGGGAATCCTACAAAGAAGAGTTCGTCAAAACGCCCTTTTCTCAGCAGTTCCGGCGGCAAAAGCCACGGTTTGTTCGCAGTGGCAACGATAAACACAGGTTTGACTCTTTCCTGCATCCATGTGATAAAAGAGCCGAAAATCCGCTGGCTGATTTCGCTCATGGAAACGCCGCCGTCGCCGGTATGCCCGCCGGCAAGCCCTTTCTCCAATTCATCAATCCATAACACACAGGGACTCATTGCCTCGGTGATTTTGATTGCCTGTCGTAAATTGCTTTCGGATTCTCCCACATACCTGCCGTATATTCTTCCGAAATCCAGACGCAGCAACGGAAATTCCATCATATTGGCGATGGCTTTGCATGACAGGCTTTTGCCTGATCCCGGTATGCCCACGAGGGCAACCCCTTTTGGCTGGGGGATCCCGTATTCTCCGGCTTCACGGCTGAAGCATATCTTCCTTTCCCGGATCCAGTTCTTGAGATTGTTCAGCCCTCCGATATGTTCAAGATTTTCGCCGGTGCTGATCAGTTCAAGTATCTGGGATTTTCGGATGATCTGCTTTTTTTCAGATTTGATAAACGGGATAATGTTGTGGTTGATGGCTCCCTTGTTATGCAATATCCCTTTTCTCAAAGCCTTTACCACATTTCTTTCTGTCAGGCCGATGGACGCGTCAGTCAGGCTGTCTTTTAACGTGGGATTCATTTTGCCTGATGAACCCATGCCTCTTCCGCCGTCTGATATGTCACTCTCCAGCTGGTCAACAATTCTTCCGATATCTTCCTTGTCCGGCAGGGGGAAGTCCGTTATGTCAACATACTCGTTCAATTCCAAAGGGATGTTTTCAATATGCGGAGAAATGAACACGATGTTGCTTCCCATCTCCGCCAGAGTCGAATAAACCGCTTTGAAACCGAGAACAACGCCCCGCTCATCCGAAGTCCGGTAATAGTCCATAAACCGGTGAGCATCTTTTACAACAAAGAGGATATTCCTGGTCTTTTTTTCGAGAATACTTCCGATGAAACCCGTTATCGGCAGTTTTTCCGGCTCGTCTTCCTTATTGGCCCGTTTCAGCATTCTTCGGGTTCCGTTCTCCCATAACTGCAATTCCTGCCTGATTCCCAATTCCTTATCTTCAAAGAAAAGGGTCATGATAATTTCCTCAAGCCTCTCGGATTCAACTGTTTCAATCCAGATCAGCGGCTGACCGGCTTTGATGTTGAGCTTAAACTCCTCAATGAATTCTGCTTTGTTTCCTGACATGAAAGATTCTCCTCATCAAGTCAATTTTTTCAGGATGTGTCCCACCTCCCTCATGTCATTCCGCTCATAACTGACAGGTGGAGGTGTGACACACCCTTTTTTCAGAACACTTGGTTTGTTGCCATCATAAAAGCATTCTAAACGGTTACTTTGGTCTTTTCCAACACAGAAACGCTTTCCTCATATTCCTTATAATTTTTTTCGATAACAGTTCCTATGGATTTTTCAAGCTGTTCTGTTATCGAATGTTCATCCGCGGGAATATTTTTCAAATCCAACGAGATATTCCCGTTCTTGTCAATCACGATTTCAATTGCCTTGCTCATAAATTCTCCAAAGTTCCAAATCACAAATTCCAAATTCCAAATAAATCACAAATTCCAAATTCCAAATTCAAAATAAAACCTGAAAGTTAAAACCTTCGAGAATCGTCAAAGACAGTTCTCAACCATAATCCGAATATTTCCATCTTTCTCCTTTGTGACATTTTCTATTCGGTAGCCATACATTTTTTCAACTTTCTCCTTCACGCAGACAAAGGCGTATTGCTGCTTCAATCCTGAAATCACGGTATCTTGGCTTTCTTTGTTTAAATACCAGTCCGCAACCAGTTCATAGACTTTGTTTTGACTGTTCAGTCCGAATGTCACTTCTGATTTTTCTGCAAGAATCTCAACCTTTGTCCGGCTTTGGCCGTATCCTTCCAATATGGCATCTTCTTTGACGCGGTATCCCAGCTCCTGCAATGCTTTTTTAATCTGCTCTTTTTCTCTTAATTCAATCCTGACTTTGGTGAAGTGCGACATGCTTACCTCCTTTGTAAATCCAAGTATGTTCAATGATTTCGTTTATGTTTATAAGGTGGGTTGCGGTTTCGTTTTTTACTGCGTAAAAAATCGAAATCCTCCACCCACCCTACAAGCCGGGGGCTGCTCCTTTGGGAAAACCTGTTATCAGCATGGTTCCGTCCGATTGGAGAAATATTTCCATATTGCCTTTTCTTTCCATATCCTCTATGGAATATCGGTCGGACAGAAAGATGAACTGCTGGTTTTCCGAGCCTCGGATGAGGCGGTATTCGATTAAATTTTTTTCAAATTTTCCGTCAATCAGAACATCTGTACAGTAATGAAATTGTCTGTCAATATCTTTAAACGAGTACCCTGTATAAACAATTGTCGAATAGGCATATTCTTTTGCTGTCCTTAACAGTTCAGACAGGCCGTGTTTCTGGGAAAAAGGCTCTCCGCCGCTGACTGTGATTCCTTCAATGGAATTGTCTTTTGAGATTTCATGGAGCAAATCTTCAGGCAGTATAAGCTGTTTTTCTTCAAAAGGCTGAAGATGTTCGTTAAAACATCCGGGACATCGGAAAGGGCAGCCCTGAAAGAAAATCACGCCGCGGTTTCCGGGGCCGTTAGTCGTGCATGATCTGATGAATCCTGCGATGCTGAGTTTCATGCATACTCCACAAATACAATCTCTTTGCCTGTATAAGTCCTGTTTTTTATCCATTCGCCGTTTTTAAAGAGACAGGCTCCCCTGCTGTCTGATACAAGGTAAACATTGGGTTGTATGAAAATGATTTCCCGGTATTTCGGGGGGAGAATCCATCGGCGTTTTTTCTCCAATTTCCATAAACCCTGTCTGTCATTGATTTTAACCAGGTAGTTGCCGTCTTTCAAACGTGTATGATGGCCTCTCAGTGATTTGGATTTAATAAAACACCTGTTCTTTTTCATTGAAGAAACAGCAATGTTCGTCTGGCCATCTTTAATCGTAACATATTTTCCATCTCCCACATATTCAACAGACTCAAACTCCGGCTTGAGAATCCATACGCTTCCGTCAGCCAGCCCTAATTTATTGCCAGCCTTCACCCAGTAAAAACCATCAGCAAATTTTCCGACAGAAATGGCCTCAAACTCCGGCTTGAGAAGCCATTGCTGATTCTGACGACTGAACAGGCCGAATTTATTGTCAGCCTGCACCTGGTAAAAGCCGGCAGCCAGTATTTCAACAGAAACAGCTTCAAATTCCGGCTTGAGAAGCCATTTTTTATAATAATAATCCCATAATCCATATTTTTCCTGCATTTCTTCTTTTGCTTTAATCATCTGTCCCCAACAAGGAGTGCAAAAATGGAGCCGTTATGCGGAATTTTTGCGTCTGCCAAAATGCGAAAATCCGCTGGGAAAATATGCTACGCGGTTTTCTTTCAGGTAAGAACTGACCTGAAAGCAGAGGAGGAACTTATCGCTAATCCCAGCACTGATTAAAGAAAAACCTTATATGTCGTATTCAGAATCTTGGCAAGACGCTTTGCCGTTTCTTTATCAATCCGTCGTCTGCCGTTTTCCATTTCCGAGACATGACGGGAACTGACGCCGATTTTCTTCGCCAGTTGCGCCTGCGTCATTTCCTCCCGATAACGAAGCCCGCATATGGCGCTTCCGGCATGAAGATCAGGAAATATCTCTTCCAGGGAAACACTGCCGTCGTCCGCCTCATCCCGGATGAAATAGCGCACATCTGCCAAATTAAGCATATTTTCAATGAGTTTCTTTATTCTTTCCTTCTTGTCACCGGGTATTCTTATATGAATTTCAGCAAAGTCTTCGGTAGTCAGCACCTTCGTGAGTTCCGACATAAATTACCTCCAGAATATTGCCATCCTTTACCTGCCAGACGGCCACGTAAGTGGGTTTTCCTTTTTTTATATGGCAATGGTGGCAGTTTCCAGCCCCCCGAATTTTTCCATAGTTCGGCCATCCGTCCCGAACCGGACCTGCGACTCTTAATTCCAATGCCAGTGCCTTGAAGCGTTCCTGAATCGAAACAGGCAGTCTTTTTAAATTTTTAGCAGCTTTTTTGCTTATTCTGATTTCCCATGTCATCATTAACTCCGAATTTTCCTCTCCGCCCTCTGATTCCGACCCCACTGATGCCAGAGCAATGAAAAGGATTCGTTTTTCATAGCTTTTCTCCTCTGTGAATCCTATTTTTTGTAATAATTTCGTCTGTGAGTTTCAAAAGCAAAAATTCTGCTGCAGTAATCACTGTCTGAGTGAATCCATTTTTGCACTCCGTTCAGACCGGGATTTTTTTATGTGCGTATGTCATCGGCGAGGCCGATGTCATGGGCCGCTCCTTTAAATGTGTGCTTCGTCTGCATAGATCACCTGTTAATCCAAACGAGAAAGGCATGTCCCGGATATGTTCTTCCAGTGATGACTAAAGAAAAATTTTATCTGATTATAACGGATTTAGGGGAGGCCTGTAAAGCCCCGTAGGGGGCGGTATATTTGTAGCTGCTTCGGGCCTTCCGGTGCTACAAACATGTCGCCCTACGGGGCTTGGGCGGGCTTCTGGCCTTCCGGTGCTACAAACATGTCGCCCCTACTGGGCTTGGATCGGAGCTTCCTCTAAATCCGTTATAATCAGAATTTTATATTGACCAGAAGAATATTATAATTCCGAGATATTCGTAAATTTTCAGCATAATTTTCTCTTTTTTCCATTTTCATTCATAAATCTCTCGGCTAAAATTCCTGTGAAGGGTATCAGAGAGAACCGGCATCAGCTTCGTCAAACACTTATTTTTAGATGAATCCACACAAACCCGTATTCATCCACACTTCCCTCTGCATCTTCTCCGATGATGATTGTTGATTCTCTCTCCTCAATAATGGCCGGGCCTTTCATAACCGCTCCCGGGAAAAGTTCGGACCGGTCATACACAGTAAAAGGAATGAACGCTTTTTTAATCAGCGAAAAGGCCGGACGCTCTCCTTTTGCACAGTCTTTCAGGTTGCCGTCTTTCTTATTCAGACGCGGAATGCGAAATGGACGCTCCGGCAGGCTGGCCCTTACCTTGAAGGTGACAAGTTCCACCGGGGTCTCCGGATAGGTTCGGCCATACAGGCGTTTGTATTCCTCATCAAACAACTCTCTTATTTCTTCTTTCCTACATTCACGGAAAGACTTTCTCTCCACGGCAATATCCGTCTCCGCGCCCTGTCCGACAAATCTCATGCTGATGACCCGTTCATAGCGGATTACCTTTCCCTCTGCTGCTTTTCGGAGAATTGCCGACCCCTCCTGCTCAAGAGATTCAAAAAGCGTTTCAATGTTTTCAAAATCCGCTTCTTGCAGGCTGACCCTGTGGCTTCTGGCCAGATCAAACGCGACCGGAGCAGTGAAAAAGCCCAGCGCAGATCCCACCCCGGCCAACGGCGGGACAAGGATGCGAGGTGCTCCGATCTTCCTGGCCAATCCATAAGCGTGAACCGGCCCGGCCCCGCCAAATGCGGAGATGGTAATAATATTCGGATTTCCGCCCTTTTCCGCAATATGGGTCTTTGCAGCCGCGGCCATGGTCTCATTGATCAGGTCATGGATGCCGAATGCGGCTTCCTCCACTGACGTTTCCAGAGGGTTGGCGATCTTTTCCGCTATGGCCTTATGGGAGGCTTCTTTATCCAGAATCATTGTTCCGCCCAAAAAATAATTGGGGTCCAGATAGCCCAGTGTCAAGTCCGCATCTGTCACGGTGGGATGCTCTCCGCCTTGACCGTAACAGGCAGGTCCGGGATCAGCGCCTGCACTTTCAGGACCCACCTGAAGCAGTCCCATTTTGCTGATTCTTGCGATGCTGCCTCCTCCTGCGCCAATCTCCATCAGATCCACCACCGGCACCTGAATCGGAAGCCCGCTCCCTTTTTTAAACCGCTGAACGCGGCCCACCTCGAAAGTGGAGACAAGCCCGGCCTGTCCCTTCTGAATCAGGCAGGACTTGGCTGTGGTTCCTCCCATATCAAAACAGAACATATCTTTGATCTCGAACATTCTGCCATAGTGCTGGGATGCGATAACCGCTGCTGTCGGCCCGGATTCAATAATACGGACCGGAAATTCCCGGGCTGTCTCCACTGAAGTGATGCCTCCGCTGGAGAGCATGATAAAAAGCCTTCCCTGGAATCCCAAAGATTCCAGCCGGGAGGAAAGCTTGCGGAGATACTCGGCTGTGATCGGCTTGACATACGCATTGGTGACGGTGGTGCATGTCCTTTCGTACTCCCTGATCTGGGGCAGCACTTCATAAGAAAATGAGGAATGCGGAATGCGGAATGCGGAATTTTCAACGATCTCCCTGATCTTTATCTCATGAGCCGGATTTTCATAAGCGTTGATCAGACACACTGCCAACGATTCAACTCCCATATCCGAAAGTTCAGCCAGGACTTTTTCCACCTCTTCAGGAACAATCTCCCGGATCACCCGGCCGTCACTGGCAATCCGCTCGTATATTTCCTTGCGGAGATACCTCGGTGCCAGCGGCTCCGGATATTCGGCAAAAATATTGTATGCATCGTACCGGATCTCCCTGCCCAGTTCCAGAACATCTCTGAAGCCTTTTGTGGTGATCAGACCTGTCCGGGCACCCTTTCTTTCAATAATGGCATTTATGACAAGGGTCGTACCATGGATGATCTCCTCAAGATGCGGCATGAAATCGCTCTCGGTTTTCGGATTCTCCAATAACTGCCTGATGCCCTGCTCCACTGCCTCCGAAGGATCTGTCGGCGTGGTAAGGCATTTGTTAATTCTGAATTCTCCTGTTTTGTCGTTTAGAAGAACGAAATCGGTAAATGTGCCGCCGATGTCGCATCCTAGACGATAGGATTCATTTTCCACTAAAAACCTCCTTTAATTGAAAATTCTCACTTCTCACTTCCCAGTTCTCTGCTCCGCCGGTGTTTCTCCATTCCTGAATATGAACTTTCAGGTTTACAAGCTTTCCCTTTCTGTAAAAAATTATGACGGCAGACTGGAGGACTCATCAGGCTGAATATCACGGAACAGCCGCTTCCCGTCAGGCTTTATCCCCGGGACCCTGCCAAACTGCAAGTTTGGCACTCCAGATGCTTACAATAAAAATCCCCCAAAACTGGCTAATCATCTGAACCGTCTGATATTTTCTTTTCTTCCAGTTCGTCAATGAATTTTTTCAAACTGGGATTTGCAGGAGACAGCTTTCTC
>JAOZLU010000096.1:13701-16246 GCA_029934695.1 Desulfobacterales bacterium
TTCCAGTTCGTCAATGAATTTTTTCAAACTGGGATTTGCAGGAGACAGCTTTCTCTTCCCAGTTGCTGAAGTTTTCTGTTCTGTTCATATCAGTGTCATCACGAAGCGGGAGAAGCCAGTTGATATCCGCATCATAACTCCCCAGGAAACCGTACAGGATATTCTCAATGACCGCCTGATCTGTTCTCCCTTCTGTAATCAGAGCATAAGTTTTCATGGTTAAAAGCTCTTAGGCAGTCCGCCCAGCATTCCCCCGAGAAATGCCTCTGACAGTTTCACAGGCTCCTCATCCATCGCGGTGAAAGGCTTTGTCACCTCCCTGATCCTTGTATGGCCGATTTTGTTTCGGGACACGACAAAAAGTTTCTGTGTATGGTCATTCAGATTCAGGCCATCTAAGACAGCGGGATTGTGCGAAGTCAGGATGACCTGTTTGTCATATTTTTCCGCAAGAACGCGGATTCTCCGGATCAGTTCCGTGCAGAGTCCCGGATTCAGCGACGCGTCAATATTGTCTATCGCAAAAAAGGACGGGGTTTCCCTGCTGACAAACAATGTGATGTAAAACAGCAGGAAGAGAATGCCTTCGTTGAGGTCCTTGTGACTGAAAAACGGGAGGTTTTCATCTATATATCTGTCTCTCATTCTTATGCTGTCACCTTCTGAAACGCCTTCCGGAATATCCATATCCTCGAACCAGTCAATAAGTCCGAGTTCCTTTTTTATCTGATTTATCTTTTCATGGTTTTTGACGTTGTAAACCTTCAGCAGCTTCAGAAGTCCTTCTCCTTTTGTTCCCAGAGGCTCAGTTGACACCTCTCTCTCGGAACTTCTCAGTGCGCTGATTTCAGGCGAGTAAATCATATAGCCTTTGGTATTAAAAGGCTCTGTTCTTTTGTCAATAAAGCCCCTGAATATTTCCGGAGTCACCTCATCATCCTGGATTTCACCTTTTTCCTTTGATTCCTCAAGATATTTCAGGACATCGGAGACTTTGCCGAGTTTCATACGATTTTTCCACTTGGAATACGGCTCATTGTCGTTTTCAAGAATGCTTTCAAAACTGACACCGTCAGCAGATATAGAAATCGCTATGGGTTTCCCGGCAGATGACGCTTCAAAAGCCGAGCGCATGAAAACCGGTTTCGATACTCTTATGCCTCTGTTTATGAGGAATTCGTTGTCCAGTTTGCCCTCGGCCGCGGCCGAGACAAGACCGACCGCTTCCAGGATGTTCGTCTTTCCGCAGCCGTTTTCGCCGATAAGCACATTGATTCTGCCGAGTTTCATTTCCAGAGATTTTACTGACTTGTAATTTTTTATGGAAATCTGTTCAATCATTTTTTGATCTCCGCTTTGAGTATCTTCATTTCAAATAAATTCAAACCCGCCGGAAACGCTCCGGACGGGATTATAAATTCCCTTCGGCCTTGAAAAATCTTTTTCTCATAAAAAGCCCTCGTATTTATCTGTCTGAGTACTTGTCGGCCATTTATCATTTCACAAACTCCGGCTCAGATTCTTCTGAACCTCGAAACAGATAAGCCGTGAGTTTCTTTCCGCCTTTCAAACATTGTCGAGATAATCGTCAACAGCGTCCCGGAATCCTTTTTTAGCTTATCCGCACCCTCACTTCCAAAGCCAGGGTGTCACCGGCTCTGATTTCGATATTACTCATTGCCTGCCGGATTCTGCATGATGAACATTTTTGCAACGGATGATTCCAGAAACACAGGAGAAAAACACTCGGACGGATGCAGACAGTCCTCACCCTCCTCATCAGTCACACGGATTGCTCCCTGTCTCTCCGCGTCCTCATCCGGCAGCGACTGATACACCTTCCACTGCTCCAGAGATGCCTCGTTTCCCCTGTTGTCAGTGCAGATGACAAGCCGTTTGCCGTCAATCTGACTGAAACTTCTGTCTTCAGCTTCACTAACTGTATGGTTACCGACTCCCGGCATAAGCTTTCCGGAATAAGGTTTGGCCGGTTTGCGACCTGTCTGTTTGCAGTCAGCAATATAGTGATCAACGGCATTGTGAAAATCTCTGGCGAGCTCGCTTACGGTTTCACCCTCAAAAGTGATACTGTCCTTTAAGCCGAGTACCCTGCCCCAGAAAATGTTGTCCCGTTCGTCAAAATTTATTTTTGCAGCATAGCCTTTGTAATTCATTGTATTCATAATTTTATCCCCAGTTCTGTCAGCCAGTCACGAATTTCTTCAACTTGGTATCTTTTGGCTTCCTTACCCGGATGCGGCCGGTGCATATACTTTCTTGTTCCGGAAATCTCCAACGCCACTCGTGAGCCATGGTCCTCTCGGACTTCACCGCCAAGTGCTTTTACCAGTGCCTCAATGTCGTTAAACCTGATATTTGCCTTAGTTGGTCTGGTGAAAATAGCTTTCAGTGTTTTTCGATGCTTTGCCTTCATTTTCACAAGGCTTTTTCGGAAGTCTTCGCGGCCTGAAATATCCAACGATGGGTAAGGGGACATATCAGACTCATCCCCGAATATTCATTGAACAGCCTGTTGCTGATCACC
>JAOZLU010000605.1 GCA_029934695.1 Desulfobacterales bacterium
GTGAAAGCATTTTGCCTGGTTTGAGTCAGCTATCCATTAAAACAAGGATTGAAACCTGGAGGGCTATCGGACGCGTGGGCTTTTTCTTTTTTGTTTGAGTCAGCTATCCATTAAAACAAGGATTGAAACTGCCAAACGGGCATAAAGATTATACGCGTGGCATCCCAGTTTGAGTCAGCTATCCATTAAAACAAGGATTGAAACAGATAGAAATGTCTTGAATGTGGATTTCCGATTGCCCGTTTGAGTCAGCTATCCATTAAAACAAGGATTGAAACAAAAAAGGTTGTGATGGATACGACAATAGTAATCTGGTTTGAGTCAGCTATCCATTAAAACAAGGATTGAAACAGACATTTCTATCTCGAAAGCGATGCCAAATCACTGTTTGAGTCAGCTATCCATTAAAACAAGGATTGAAACATACCCAATCTTTCAGCCAGCAACCGGGAATCAACCCGTTTGAGTCAGCTATCCATTAAAACAAGGATTGAAACTAAAAGTGCCTAAATAATGTGATATTGATACATATCAGTTTGAGTCAGCTATCCATTAAAACAAGGATTGAAACAAAAGGATGAGGCTTATCGTTGTGAAAAGGATGAGGGTTTGAGTCAGCTATCCATTAAAACAAGGATTGAAACCAGCTTCGTCATTTGGGCCGTTCCTATGGTGATCGCTCTGTTTGAGTCAGCTATCCATTAAAACAAGGATTGAAACAGGGAGATGTTTCTCAGAAATGCATCAAAAGAATGTCGTTTGAGTCAGCTATCCATTAAAACAAGGATTGAAACCTGAGAGCGGTTTGAATGTCATCCCGAACGTTATGTGTTTGAGTCAGCTATCCATTAAAACAAGGATTGAAACGCGTAGCAGTCGTGTATTGTCCCTGTCACGCCCTCCGTTTGAGTCAGCTATCCATTAAAACAAGGATTGAAACTAGGAAAAGTTTTAATCCGCCGCCGACCATGCGGCAGTTTGAGTCAGCTATCCATTAAAACAAGGATTGAAACGCCTGCTCAGAAAGGGTCGGTTTGTTTCGGAATTCCGAGTTTGAGTCAGCTATCCATTAAAACAAGGATTGAAACCGGGGAACCATCTCGAAGCTTGCCGAAAAGCCGGGTGTTTGAGTCAGCTATCCATTAAAACAAGGATTGAAACTTTTTAGGAGTGTCTTATTCGTGACATATAATAAGGGTTTGAGTCAGCTATCCATTAAAACAAGGATTGAAACTTCCCAGGAAATGAGCTGGGTGCTGTTGCGGGCAGGATGTTTGAGTCAGCTATCCATTAAAACAAGGATTGAAACTCCTAGCCATCTCTGTTTTCTGTTTCGGTACATTTTGTTTGAGTCAGCTATCCATTAAAACAAGGATTGAAACTGCGATGGCGGCTTTGGTTCAGATTGTATGCTCATACGTTTGAGTCAGCTATCCATTAAAACAAGGATTGAAACTACGGCCCTCCGTTTTCCTCACTGAGTTCCTGAAGGTTTGAGTCAGCTATCCATTAAAACAAGGATTGAAACCTTCCCAGGCTCGCAACGTCGTGGATGCAAGCTCCCTGGTTTGAGTCAGCTATCCATTAAAACAAGGATTGAAACCCCGCTCCTGCACCTGATCCTGAAAATGCCGTATGAGTTTGAGTCAGCTATCCATTAAAACAAGGATTGAAACTCTTCTGATTGCATCTGAGGCATCTCATTTTTCCCGTTTGAGTCAGCTATCCATTAAAACAAGGATTGAAACCACGTATATGGCCATTCGGACAGGACTCCTTCCGCGTTTGAGTCAGCTATCCATTAAAACAAGGATTGAAACAAATTAAGGCAAATCATATCCGGATCAGGTATCTGTTTGAGTCAGCTATCCATTAAAACAAGGATTGAAACATCCCGAAGGATTAGGAGACTTTCCGCTCTTTCACTGTTTGAGTCAGCTATCCATTAAAACAAGGATTGAAACTGGCGGTAAAACCTCACCACGTCCTCAAATTTGGGTGTTTGAGTCAGCTATCCATTAAAACAAGGATTGAAACTGATGCGGGTGACTTGCCAAATCGTCAGGCTCCGTGTTTGAGTCAGCTATCCATTAAAACAAGGATTGAAACATAAGGAGTCAGTGGAATGGAAAAAGTAGCAGTGGCAGTTTGAGTCAGCTATCCATTAAAACAAGGATTGAAACAATCTCAGTTCTGAGCAATCTGATTAAAACTGCTCCGTTTGAGTCAGCTATCCATTAAAACAAGGATTGAAACTCGCACCGTGGAGACCGGGGCGGGTTGTTGTTATTCTGTTTGAGTCAGCTATCCATTAAAACAAGGATTGAAACTACGCTTCTTTTTCTTTTAGCTTCGACAATTTTGTGTTTGAGTCAGCTATCCATTAAAACAAGGATTGAAACAAGAGATGTAAGGGGGTGTTCCCGTCAATGTAATCCCGTTTGAGTCAGCTATCCATTAAAACAAGGATTGAAACGAGTATCCGGGATCGGTTTCCAGTTCCCCATTTTCCGTTTGAGTCAGCTATCCATTAAAACAAGGATTGAAACGAACACGGGCAGAACATAGGAATATACGGGGTCGGGTTTGAGTCAGCTATCCATTAAAACAAGGATTGAAACTATTTTTTCTCAAAATAATCTCGCTGCTCAGAGGCAGTTTGAGTCAGCTATCCATTAAAACAAGGATTGAAACCCAAAATAGGGGCTGGCGTGTAGCCATAGTGATAAGTTTGAGTCAGCTATCCATTAAAACAAGGATTGAAACTTCCATGCTGGCGATTTCACTCGCCCGCAGACGCAGTTTGAGTCAGCTATCCATTAAAACAAGGATTGAAACCTCATATCTCCGCTGAAAATCAGTTTAGCGGTGATTGGTTTGAGTCAGCTATCCATTAAAACAAGGATTGAAACTGATAACAACACAACTTAAAACCAATGTTGAATATTGTTTGAGTCAGCTATCCATTAAAACAAGGATTGAAACTCTCTGGGATCATAAATCATCCCATGCGAACCCTTTGTTTGAGTCAGCTATCCATTAAAACAAGGATTGAAACGTTAAACATACCTTGAACAAGGAATCAAAGGTATTTAGTTTGAGTCAGCTATCCATTAAAACAAGGATTGAAACATATAGTCACTTAAAGGCAAGGCAATAGCCTGTAATAGTTTGAGTCAGCTATCCATTAAAACAAGGATTGAAACTGTGTGGTATTCTTGGTTGATACACAAAGACTTCTTTCAGTTTGAGTCAGCTATCCATTAAAACAAGGATTGAAACAAAGTTCCTTCGAGATAAGGGCGTTTCCTTGTCTTCTTGTTTGAGTCAGCTATCCATTAAAACAAGGATTGAAACTGCACTTTGATTTTTTCCATTTCCCATTTTCTCCTGTTTGAGTCAGCTATCCATTAAAACAAGGATTGAAACGAAGTACGGACGCTGCGAATATCAGCGGACACTGACTCGTTTGAGTCAGCTATCCATTAAAACAAGGATTGAAACCTACGATTTTTTCCATAATTGTCAGTCCTTTTTCTGTTTGAGTCAGCTATCCATTAAAACAAGGATTGAAACTGCGTGGTTACAACAATGTGTGCTGGGGTTTCGAGGTTTGAGTCAGCTATCCATTAAAACAAGGATTGAAACTAATTATCGCCGCTGTAGTACCGAATTGCAGGGAAAGTTTGAGTCAGCTATCCATTAAAACAAGGATTGAAACTAATACGCTCCTTTTTCAGTGCGTCACTCCCTTCTTGTTTGAGTCAGCTATCCATTAAAACAAGGATTGAAACGCGGAGACGGACCTCTCAACAGTTGATTACACCGCGGGTTTGAGTCAGCTATCCATTAAAACAAGGATTGAAACCTTTCTGCCCGAAGGGCGGATTCGATTATTTTTTCTGTTTGAGTCAGCTATCCATTAAAACAAGGATTGAAACGCGAAGCGTCCCGAGGTCGTTGCAGACGGTTTTCGGTTTGAGTCAGCTATCCATTAAAACAAGGATTGAAACTGAAAAATACGTTGGAATTCGTCGAGAAAATAAACAAGTTTGAGTCAGCTATCCATTAAAACAAGGATTGAAACAATGTGTTATTGGAAGGTAGAAGGGATTATGTTTATGTTTGAGTCAG
>JAOZLU010001125.1 GCA_029934695.1 Desulfobacterales bacterium
GTTTGCAACCCCGTCCGAAACTTATGCTGCCGGGGACTGACAAAACATTGCGGACGGGGTTCCAAACCCCGTCCGGCAGATGATCCGGCAGATGAGTAAAAAAATTATGAATCGGTCAAAATGGTTTTTTCATCCTGTTTTTGTTTTCATTTTTTCCATCATAGCTTTGGGGACATCCCTTTTTCTCTATATTTACTGGTATATGGAGGTCAGCACAGGGCTTGAGGTGGTGGTACGGAAGTTCAATATCAGCCCGGACCAGGTTCTGGAATCTCAGAGCTGGGTGGTGATTCTGGTACTTTCGATCCTTGTTGCCATCATTCTTGTGGGGATATTTACAATTTTTGTCTATAATCAGAAAACATTCCAATTGTACCGACTCCAGCATAATTTTATCAACAATTTCACCCATGAACTGAAAACACCCGTCACCTCATTGAAACTGTATCTGGAAACATTTTTGAAGCATGAACTTTCCCGGGATGAGCAGTCCAAATATATCCATTATATGATTCAGGATGTGGGACGGCTTTCAGATAATATCAACCGCATCCTGAACCTTGCCAGAATTGAAAGCAAGAGTTACGGGGGAGATTTCATTGTATCGGATATTGTTCAGGTCATTGAAGAATTCTATCATAGCAATAATCACCTTTTCCGAAATTGTGACATCCATATTCACCATCCTGTGGGCGTGTCCTTTTCATACAGCGTCAACATATCTTTATTTGAAATGCTCCTGATCAACTTGCTGACAAACGCTATCAAGTATAATAAATCTGATGTTCCCAGAATTGATATCAGATTTGAGGTGCTGAAACGCCAGTTGCGTATCTGTTTTGAAGACAACGGCATCGGACTTGTAAAATCTGAAATCAAAAAGATTTTCAGGCAGTTTTATCAGGTTGGCCGCTCTGACAACATGACCGCAAAGGGCAGCGGGCTTGGCCTTTATCTGGTGCAAAACATTGCCCGGATTCATAAAGGAAAGGTTATTGCTGAAAGCAGAGGGATTGGCAAAGGATCCGTTTTTACGCTGATCCTGCCGTTGCAGGATTAACCTGTGCGGTTACAAAAATGTAGGGTGGGTGAAGCGAAGCGAAACCCACCATTTTTAATGCTGAAAGCAGAGGGATTGGCAAGGGATCCGCTGATCCTGCCGCTGCAGGATTAACCTGTGCGGTTACAAAAATGTAGGGTGGG
>JAOZLU010001126.1 GCA_029934695.1 Desulfobacterales bacterium
TCAGAGACTGGAATAATATGGAAGTCGTCGAAGGAGTGAGAAAAGCGAGAATATCGAATGATGCCGCCGTCATATTGGACGGACTGATAAAAAAGTGGACAGACAATCTGATCAGAGAAGGAGAGGATTTTTATCTGCTTATTGTCGGCGGCGACGAGATACTGCCTTTTCACCGACGGACAGACAAATTTTACCGTTCTGACACATACGGAGCCGTGTCTCCCATGATCAACGCCAGGGGATATTATTTCACCGACATGCCCTACGCCGATACTGACGGAGACTGGGAACAGGGCGGAGCGGACGTGTCATACGGACGGATCGCCGGAGCTTCCGTCTCCGACATGAAAAATCTGATTGGGAAGGGGCTGTCGGGACCTCAGGGGACAGACACAGCTGTGGTGGCTTCGACCCAGGGAGTGACTGACAGCAGGGAAAGCGCAGGAATCTGTGTTCCCATGGAAAAAGTGGCCGAAACTTTTGAAAAGGCGGATATCACCGTCAACCCTCCCGATGCGAACTATGTTTACGATATGGTTGAAAATGACACATGGATATGCAGAGACTTTGTCAGGGCGGTAAACAGGGGGCCGAAATATGTCGTACAGGGAAGTCACGGCTACCCTGACAAAATCGAGCTGGGTCTCAAACTCGGTCCCGAACCGTGCTGCACAGAAGGACCCGTAAGGTGCGGTGATATAATAAAGCACCACGGCGGTGAACACGGAGAATACGAAGTCGCGGACATCTGTGAGACAGCAATGCCTGCCGCCTATCCCTTTCTCAATGCCTGCGGCGAAGAGGAAACCATGTACGGCCATCTTTCGGAAAAGGGTTATTCTGTTCCGGAGATGGAGACGTATCTCCTTGGGGACAGAGCCGGGGATGAGGGATGCTGCGAGGCTGTACTGGACGCTTTTTCCAGATTGAAAGTTTCGTGCGGTCTTTCGACCGGATACATAGAAAACAGTGTGAGAACCGGGGGGTATTTCGCAGGCCTGGTAAACTGTTTCGCAGGGGTGGTTCACCCGAGAAGCGACAACCCCGCGTCATGTCTGGCTTATGAATTCATACACAAAGGGGTGTGCGGCTTCTTCGGAAGCGGCGCATGGAATCTCAGAAATCCCAGTTCCGGAAGCTGCTGTCCGGAAGAGGGGGGGCTGTATGCCGAGGCGCTGTTCAGCTCTTTTTTTGAGAATATG
>JAOZLU010001127.1:0-74 GCA_029934695.1 Desulfobacterales bacterium
TTCGATGCTGGATGTTCGATGCTGGATGTTCGATGCTGGATGTTCGATGCTGGATAGTCAAACATCGAACATCA
>JAOZLU010001127.1:174-1202 GCA_029934695.1 Desulfobacterales bacterium
AAGATCAAACATCGAACATCAAAGATCGAACATCGAACATCAAAGATCAAACATCGAACATCAAAGATCAAACATCGAACATCAAAGATCGAACATCGAACATCAAAGATCAAACATCAAACATCAAGCATCAAGCATCAAATTAGGAGTTTTTTTATGACCGAAAAAAAACGGATACTCAGCGGAATGCGCCCCACAGGGCCACTTCATCTTGGCAATCTGCACGGTGCGCTTGCCAATTGGACACAGATGCAGGATGAATATGACTGCTTTTTCTTTATTGCGGACTGGCATGCCCTGACCAGTGATTATGAAAATACAAGCCTGATTTCGGATTATTCCAGAAATGTGATGATTGACTGGCTGAGTACGGGACTGTCGCCGGACAAAAGCACCCTTTTTGTCCAATCGCATGTGAAGGAACATGCGGAACTGTTTCTGCTTCTTTCCATGATAACGCCGGTCCCCTGGCTTGAGCGCAATCCCACATACAAGGATCAGATGATCCAACTGGCAAACAAGGATCTTTCAACCTTCGGCTTTCTGGGCTACCCTGTGCTGCAGGCCGCAGATATCATTATTTATAAGGCAAACGGCGTTCCGGTGGGAGTGGATCAGGTTCCCCATGTGGAGATTACACGGGAAATTGCCAGACGATTCAATCATTTTTATGGAAACGTCTTCCCGGAACCCGAAGCCATTCTGACCAAAAGCTCCAAAATACTCGGCCTGGACCGCCGGAAAATGAGCAAAAGTTACAACAACGCCATCTATTTGTCTGACAGTCCGGCTGATGTGTCTGCGAAAGTTTCCCGGATGGTTACTGATCCCCAGCGCGCCAGGAAATCCGATCCCGGGAATCCGGACGTGTGTAATGTGTTTGAATTTCATAAACTTTATAACACCGATGAGGAATCAGTCGTTGAAATCAGCGAAAAATGCCGCGTTGCCCAGATCGGATGTGTTGAATGCAAAAAAATAATGGCACAGCATCTCATCAAATTCCTTGAGCCGATTTATGAAAAAAG
>JAOZLU010001128.1 GCA_029934695.1 Desulfobacterales bacterium
GACTTCAAGTTGGCAAAGCTTGTACCTGCCAAAATCAATTTTGAAGATATGTATCGTATTACAGGAAAGAAAGATGTGTATACCTACGGCGATGCCAAAGCAATACAAAAAATGCAATACAAAAAAAAACAGTATATACAGCTACAAGACTTGGAACAGGGTTATAGCCCGAAAAGAATGCTTGAAATAGTTAAAGATCGAGCACAATATTTGATTGAAAGAGGAAGCACCTTAAACAATCCACACATTCCTTTTACCTATTTTGACGGGTGGACGGAAATCACAAAAAACCATGCGGAGCAATTACGGATTATGGTTCGGGAGTATTTTAAAGGATTGAGATAAATGGGAGTTGCTAAATTGTTTAATAATACATCAGTTTACAAGAACGTTGCTCAAAAAGAGTACGATATCACTGACGAAAAAAGAGAGTTGTATAGAAAAATATCTCACGAATCCCGATTATCAAAGCTTGCTGCCCAACGAGGGCTTCATGATTGTATTCATAAAGTAAATGTACCATTATTTAATCCTGAGTTGCTAATGCCAAAAAGAAAAAACAATGGTCTTTCATCTCTCAGTCTTTTTAGCGGAGGCGGCGGATTGGACTTGGGTTTTTCCAGAGCTGGTTATAAACACATAGCATCTTATGAGCTTATACCTATATGCAAAGAGACGTTATCCTCCAATCTTCAATGTGGAGATATAAATTGCGGACCCGAAGATGGCGATGTTACAAAAGCAGATTGGAATATTTACCAAGGAAAAGCAGACATAGTTCATGGCGGTCCGCCATGCCAACCATTTTCAATTGCCGGGGCACAAAAAGGCATAGATGATAAAAGAAATATGTGGGGAGAATTCAGCAGGGCTGTCAATACAATAAAGCCTGATGCATTTATAGCAGAAAATGTGCCCGGAATACTCAGTCCGAAATTCAAAGGTTTTGTTAAGAAGTGTATCTTTGATCAACTTTCAGATTACTCAATAACTACATTTGAAATGCATGCCGCAGATTATGGAGTTCCGCAAATCAGGAAGAGAGTGTTTTTTGTCGGTTTCAAAAATAAAACACAATTAAATAAATTTATCCCGCCTCACCCCACCCATATTTGGAATCATTTGGGTCAAAAAGGTTCATTCCATACTTGTTCCTTGTTCGACGAAGGATTGGCAAAAACAAGTGGGGTTAGGAAATGCCT
>JAOZLU010000097.1 GCA_029934695.1 Desulfobacterales bacterium
AACAAAAACGGGATCAGCTTTCTGGGAGCATCGACAACATATTCATCACCCCAGGTTATACCCGCTTACCGTCTGATTTTTCAGGTTCGGTCACTCCCTTTTTTTCCTTTTGTTTTTTTTTATAATATTCGACCAGGCGTTTCGGGCTGTGTCCGAATCGTGCCGAAATCTGTTTTCTTGTTTCCCGTATTTCTCTTATTGTCGCATTATCATTCATTCTACTCCTCCATTATTTCCAGCGGCGTGATGATTTCAGGAGTTGACAATCTCAGACGTCCGTTGATTCGCCTGATATGTTTTTTCTTGTTGGCATTTGCCAGGTGACTGCAATTCCAGGTCAGAAGATAGTCGATTTTGTGATATGAGGCAGTCGCAAGGTGTAAGGCATCTCCGACAACATCTTTCGGCATAAGGTAATTTGCTATGTAAACCTCCGCAATTTCTTCAATTGCATCGTTAATTTCCAGATATTCCATTCCAGTTATAAGATGTATTTTCTCTTCTTTTTTCGGATAATCACCCTTTTCCAATTCATCTGAGACCGCAACCGAAATAAAGCAGTCAAAGTCATCTTTTCTTTCTTTCCACCATTTGCGTGTCCAATTCCGCATTGCTATAAATTCTGCATCAGTCCTTGTTTCGTAATAAAATGACGGAATAGTTGTTTCAAGATAAACTGTTGACTTCATTTTATACATCCTGTTGTGTTATAATTAATAATGACCAAGCTCACCGACGTACAAGGGGCGGGATATGACAAACAGATTTGCGCCTTTTCTGTCCTATGCTGTTTCGCTGTTGCCGACTTTTTTCTTTCAAAGGAAAGGGCTAATAGCATCGCAGAATATGGAAAATCCCCTCCGAATTTTCCATTCACACCCTGTATCAGTTTGCATAACGGAAATCAAGGGAAAAAACATACAGAAAATTCCCGCACTTTTTCTCATAATATCTGAGATATCATGCAGTCTGAAACGGAAAAAGCCTCCTGATTTTTTCCGTCTGTCACAAAACAGTGCATGGAGGCTGTGGCCCAAATTCCTGATTTTCTTTTATCAGGCCCGCTCGCTCAGATGCGCCGAACCTGATGCCGGCCAGGGTTTGCTGCCCTGTCCGCAATGTCTGATATTTTCAGGCAGAAAGCGTTCCTTCAAGTCAAAAAATCAAGTCGTAACAGTCAGGTCACGCCTGCCTTCGCAACATATATATATGGGCTATTATATGAAAATATAAAATAGGGCTAACGCTGCTAATCAGCCGCGCGGCTTTTTGCATCGGCTGAATTAGCCTTGTCATGACCCTCTTTCTGTGAGGTTATTAAATAAGCATGCTTAATGTTTAAACCAAAAAAATTACTGTCAGATATCTCAGTTAAACCGTGTTCAACCCTTGCAGCTTGGCGTAAAGCTTTTAGGGCGGCATCATTCTTATCAAGAATTATAATTCGAGACAGCATAAGCATTTCCTGCTCCGATAATTCTTTACGGACTTCTTCAATTATGTCTTGAATTGAGCTTTTTTTATTGGCTCTTGCCCAGTCAGCCGAAATTAATAAGTCCCATTTATCGGGTGAATCTTCTCTTAAAAACAGAGCAAATAATTCAAGTTTACCCTTCGACTCACTAAGACTCTTTTCAATATTCTGAAATTTTTCTATTTGCTCTTTCATAATTGTTTTATTCTGATTATAACGGATTTAGGGGAGGCTGCAATTTCGGAGCGGTATCTCACACAAAGGCACAAAGGACACAGAGAAAAAGTGGACGCATTTATGCCCGGCTTCCGGACCGGAAAGCCCGGAACGGACAGAACTGCCGGTATCCGGCTCAGTAATTTCAGCAGGTTGTACCCTCCCTGAATCCGTTATAATCAGGTTTTATTAACTCATTTGCAGAATCCAGCATGTCTTTCGCATCATTTTCTGTTACGTTTCCAATAGGATTGTAACGTGCTTCCGGATTCCATTGGGCAACAACAGACCACTCTGTCATATATTTCAATTTCACTTCATCTTCTAAGCCTGTCAGATGAAGAAGCATATCAAGGTCATGCGTCTTAAAAGTTTTATATTTACCGCTTGTAGGATATTCATTCAACTGAAGCGTTCTGCATATCCTTGCTTTCAAACCAAGTTCAATCGCATAACAACACAAATAGACAGACCCATCAAAACGGGAAGCTTCTAATAAAACCTCAGCATCTTTTAATCTTGCTTGAACAATTTCTTCTATTTCCGATTTTTCCATAAATTTTTCCGATTGTTCGCTGGTTCATAAATTTCTGATTTTTTTTGTCAGGCCCGCCCGCTCAGATACGCTGAACCTGATGCCGGCCAGGGTTTGCAGTCCTGTCCGCAATGTCTGATATTTCCAGGCAAAATTACATTTTCTTTATTCGTTTTTTTCTCCTATTCCGATTTTGTAACTGTATGCTGATTTGATTCACTCAAGTTTCGCACCCCCAAAATATAACTGACGCAAGCATTGAAAGGGTTAAGGCACAGAATCAAGTATGAATTTGTCTTCATTTTGCAAAGTATGGCCAAATTGATAAAAACAACAGTTTCAAGGCATTGCAAAGATGAGGATTTAATGCAGTTTCACGAATTTTCATACCTGATTCTATGCACAGCACTTTGAAACGTCAGCGTTTCAAGCTAATTCAGGGGTGCGAAACTTGAGTGATTCATTTTGATGTAAACAGGCTGTTGAATGACCGGTCCTTTTCAATATCATTCAAAATGTTTCTGAGTTGATCATTCATATAGTTATATACAAATGGTCCCATGCTGACCCGCCTCACACCGCATTTTTACAATGTCTCAAATGCAGGCAGATTCGGCATTGTCATGACATTTACAGGTAATGATGTTGTTCTTACAACCTCTCTTATGTCACTTTCCTCTGTAATGCATGGAACAAAAATTCCATCTGCTCCGGCTTGTTCATACAGTTTGATTCTGGCAACGGTCTCTTCCAAAGGATTTTCAAGCCCCATGATATAAAAGTCTGTCCCTGCCGCACGCAACACTCGGTACGGATGGCCAAACCTTGCCCGGCAGGGACTTTCACCCTGTAAGGAACACCAACCTTTGCTTGGCGCACTAACAATAAGCTCACCGGCGCAAAAGGTGGAGGGAGCACTAGCGACCGGAACCCTTTTGCGTCCGAGTTCAGCACCGGGTTATGCCCTTTTTTTGTTATCGATAATAATGGTCAGAAGATCATTTACACATTTTTTCATATGAATTGCCAACTCATCCATCTTCTGAGAAAATAAAGTCAGTTCCTCTGAATTGGCGGCATTTTGCTGCGCCACCCTGTCAATGTCAACTATACCAGTGTTTATCTGACCTATCTCTTTAACTATCTCTTTTGTCCCTGATGCAATTTTGCTGACAAGACCGACAATTTCGCTGATTTTTAAGGCTGCTTCCGAGAAAGAACTGTCTGACTCGGTTACAATTTTCATACCGTCCCGGATATCATTTTCCACACCACGGATCAGAACGGTTGTGTTTCCGGCAGCCTCACTGGTACGCATGGCAAGATTTCGGACCTCATCCGCAACAACTGCAAAACCGGCTCCGGCCTCACCGGCTCTTGCTGCCTCAATTGAAGCATTTAACGCCAGAAGATTGGTCTGAAAGGCTATTTCATCAATTGTGCCTATAATTTTGGAAGTTTCATCACTTGCCTTTGCAATCTTTTCCATGGAAACGCTCACGGCTGTCATAGTCTCATTGGCACGGCTGATGAGGTTCTCGGCCTCTTTCATAAGATTATCCGCCTTATCCGCATTATCTGCATTAATACCGGTCATTGCTCCTATTTTCTCCAATGCTGAAAATGTCTCTTCTTGAAATAAAACCTGCTGAGACACCCCTTCGGACAGAGATCTGCTGGAAGATGCCAGTTGTTCTGATGCCCTGGAGACCGATTCGGCAGACTTGTCCTGTTCTTCGGCAATCTGTTCTATCGGTCTGACAATCCTGTGAGCAAACAGCAGCCCGACAATACCGGCGATAAAAAGAATTATTGAGGAGATACCCGCTGCCCAGAGAACAAGTCTGTAAATCTGTGAATACAGTGAATTGTTTTTCATACCTATGCAAAGCATGCCTGCCGGTTCATTTTTCATATCGGTAATCAGAAACAGAATCTCATGAAATTCATCTTTTTCCCTTATTTCCGGTTTATCTGATGAGGCATTCCCGACAGGAAACATATTCTCAGTCTCTTTGCCGATCATTGATATATCATTATGAAAAACTATCTTTCCTTTTGTGTCAGCAACCATTGAATAGGCAATATCCTGATCTCTTGATACAAGCAAAGCGAGTTTGTCATTTATGCCTTCGATAAGCATAAGCGGAATGTACATACTCAAAGAAAAAATTATTTCTTCCAGCATCCCTTTGCCGACTGCCGCCACCTTTGAAATAACTGCGTTTTTATATCTGTCAGAAGCAATATATGTCAGAACCGCGGTATTGATGCTGAGTGCGAAAAAAAGCAGCAATACAGTCGTGAGTACAAATCTGGTTTTAAAATTCCAAGTCACTTTTCTCATATTTTTTATTCTTTACCCTTTTCCAAAAGCCCGATTTTTAACATGGCATCTCTGATAGCATTGTAGTCGGTTTCTGAAACTTTGACAAAACCGTTAGGCATTTCGGTCTTCTCCCAATGATAAAGGCGGCCTTTGTCCCTTCCTGAAGGCTCGAATCCGAGAAGTGCCTTTTTAACCGCTTCCGCAATTTCCGGCCTGACATTCTTATTTGCAGCTATTCCGCTGCTGGGATAAAAATCGGACATTGCGACAATCCTTACAAGCCCCTTTCTTTCGAGATTTTTTGCCAGTGTATCCTGCAACCCTCCGGCATCATACTGCCTGGAGAATACCGCCTGTCCAGCATTGCTGTGGGAACCTGCGTATGTATGATTTTTCAGGTCTTTCAGCGTTATGCCGAATTTAAGGAGCATAATCCGGGGGATCAGATGCCCCTGCGTGGATTCAGATGATCCGAAAGCAAAGGTTTTTCCACGGATATCCTTTACAGATTTGATATCACTGTCAGGCTGAGTGATAATCGCAGCCTGATATGCCGCTTTATTCTGTGAGTTCAGTCCTCTCACCAACGGTATGATTCCGTATTTTTCGTTTGCATGAACATACTCGACCGAACCCAATGCTGTAAATTGCACATGTCCCTTTCCGATAAGCTCGGACATGCTTTCAGTCTTCTGAATAAACCGGGGTGCGAATCTGTATCCTGTTTTTTCCGTCAGATACTTAAGGAAAGGTGTATATATCTTGGCCTCTTCGGCAATTTCAAGACGATGACCGAAACCGAACAGAAAGGGCTGATTATTATCGGCTGCCAGACTTTGTCTGATACCTGAAAATCCGATCAGAAAGATAAATATCAGAAAAAACATTACTGCATTCATTATCTTACCAACTCTTAACATCATAATTCATTCCTCCGTATCAATGCCCAGTTAATTAAAATCAAGTTAGTCTATATAAATCCCTTATTTATAAGGGGTCGGGTAGCCGGGGGGCTGTTGCCAGCCCCAAGCCCCTTCAGAACCGTGCGTGAGAGTTTCTCCTCACACGGCTCAGGCCTCTGCAAAGGCATCTCTTGTGGAGATGCCCGCAAATTATGAATGTACTTCATGTTACCTGCCGGCGGAAAATCCGCCAACTTCACGGTACGGATTCGTATTCAGTTTACGGTTGCCCGTCTGCAGCACCGTCAATGGGCGAACCATTGTCTGTTATTTGTCGGCTGATGGTCTCGCTTAAAACATCCTTTTTGACCTCTGAAAGGGTACTCTGAGAACGAAATAAGGCTCTTTTCATATTATTGTTTTTCCCTATTCATCATTTCCATCATTTTTCTCATTCTTTCCATTTTTTTATTATCTTTTGTTTTCGGCATCACATTTTTTTTGTGTATCATTCCCTGTGACGCCATATATATAAGGTATTGCTGATTTGTAACCTTATTCTGCCAGTGTCCCAAAAAATCTGCCGCCAATATGCCACCGCCAAAAATAGTGAAAAGTATCAGGCAGGCTATAACGGGTCTGACAGGCAAAGCCTTTGAAAAAAATGACAGTCTGAGTGTTTCCTTTTCAGGGCAGACACTGGTACACCGCAAACAAACGGTACATTCATCTGAATGGACAATTCTCTTTTCACTTATACTTATCAATGAAGGACAAACTCTGTCGCATTGACCACAGCCGGTACATGATTCTGAATCTCTTCTGATTTTGCAGGCACTTAGAAAACCGATAAAACCTGTAACAGCTCCGTAGGGACAAAGATATCTGCACCAGAAATTATTAAAAATAACAGTAAGCACAACAAGAAAGATAATAACAATCAATGCGGTAAATGAAATATTCGTAAAAAATTTTAACATTTTAATATCTGAAATAACATTATACGGGCTGTATATAAATTGTTCCACCGCCCTTCCGGACATTTTAACAAAAATGGTATAGACAAAAAAAACAGCTAGCAGATACTTTATGCTCCGCAATATAAAATCAGCATAAAAAGGCATCTTTACAGGTTTTTTGAATAAAACAGAATTTATTTTTGCCAGATACTCGGACAATAAAGCAAAAGGACAGACCCAGCTGCAAAAACTTTTTTTCATAATTAGAGAACTTAAACAGACTAAAAGAAAAAAAACGAGCCCGGAAGGATGAACTTCATTAACAACCCCGGTCATAATAAAATATTTAAGGCTTACAAGTGCACCTATAGGCAGAAAAGCCTCAACCCCTGCCGGTCTTTCAATATCAGGAATTTTCCCGTTTTCAAGTTGTGTGACAAAAGAAAAAAACTGAATACCTATAACAATAACAATACTGAAAAAAACAAGTTGCACAAATCGTCTTATTAATTGTGAATCAATTTTATCCAATAAGATTTTCATTTCCCACCCCATTATCACATCCAAAATTCAGGTTATCTGCGATTTTTCGGTTATTATTTACCAGAAGTGCCAGCAACATGATAACCGCACCAAGTCCGGCAGGTATGAGCACATATAAATAACATAGACTGTGAGTTATTATATTCATAAATGATTTTGTTTTTTTATTTCTCATATGGGATAAAAAATCTCTCTCAGAAATAACACCGATAGCTTCACCTTCTTTCATTGCGTCTGCCTATTCGCCGGGGGAATCGCAGGTTGCGCAGGACAAAACCGGACTGCCCTGACCATCCGTTTATTCTGTCGCCGGATATAGTATCCTGTCAGTTTTTCCGGATCGTGATCGCACTCTTCGGAAATCAGATGCCGTGCCTCCCTTCAAAACCAGCAGTTTAAGATATTTTCTTCTGATATCATCATAAGAACCGCTGGATATGTTCTCCTCATATTTATCATTAAGAATGTTTATTATCTCTCTTGTCTTCAGTGAGACTGAATCTGACAAATCTTTTATGTCATTCCAACTGTTATTGATATCTTTATGAATCACGACTAAAAAAACCAGTGCCATTCTTTCCAGCCTTCTGGCTGTCATTTTATCAATAGGCATGTCGAATATCTCAAGTATTTCAACTGTCTGACATATAAGTTGTTTCAGATCGTCTGATTTTGATCTGAACGGACGGGATTTTGAAAGAAAGTCAACAGATTTTTTATCTGACATCTTGTTATTCATTTTAATTAAACATTTCCAACTGCCTTGCTTTTTTCACAACCCTGCTTTCGGAACTTTTGCCATACCGCCAAAATATTGCTTCATGTCATTTTCATCTTTGATGGCAAACTTGTCCGTCACAAAACGGCCAACGCTAGTTATTCGCTGTTGCCCGTCTAAAACTTCCAGATTGTTTTCAGGAATCCTATTGAAATAAATCAAGCCGATTGGGTACCCTTTGAGCATTGATTCAATGACGGCCATTTCTTTCTTACCGTTATCTGAAGCATAGATATAGTTACGCTGATATTCCGGCTGAATAGTGAGCTTGCCCGACAAACCGAAGAGCCCCTTGCCCTCAAGTTCGTTATAGACGAACCCATGGCAAATATCTTTGACAGTGATGTCGGTTTTTAAGATGGTTTTCATTTTGTAAGTTTCCTGTGTTTTATAAGTACGCGAACATAGACCTGAATGTAATAACAATCATCAACTACATAGTACGTTGTGCCAGCTGGAGGCGAATCTAATCTCAGTGTGGCTCCGTCATTGAGTTTTGTCACTTCGCTTCTTTTCCCATTTGAGTTGACCTGAATTTGGGGCGGATATGTTTTTATCGCTGTGCCGAACCAAGTTTTCGTCAGGCCAATAATCTCAAACTGCTCAGGGTTATATTTATCCAAAAAAGTGATCGGCACGCCCATAACTCCGTCATAGTCGCTTGGAATGGCATCAGTAAACGGAACCTCTATGGCATCGTAATTGTCGTATTCGTCATACTTCGTTTTGCCTTTGATGTTCTTGTGTTTGCTGTATTTCAAATTTTCTCTCATGGTCATGAGCGGCAACGGTTGGTGGCGGCGGCCGTGGTCGAGATTGGTGAACCAACATGAGTTTCCCAATCTTGTATAATCACCCACATAGCCAAGTCAAGCCGCCTTTTGTCTATCTCTATCTGCGATCTCTGAGCCGTTTGGTACGGCAAACACCATGTCACTCCCGTTCCCAGTCGCTCCAAGCCATAGCCGATTTGCTCTTATCAGCGGGAAAATCTCTTTGCAGGTAATTGCATTCATGCTGCCGATAATGACGAACTGTTTGTTGTAATCAAAAAGTTGTTTAACATACGGGCGAAACAGGCTAAATGGTGGATTGGTTATCACTATATCTGATTGTTTCAGAATATCTATACATTCATCGCTACGGAAATCTCCGTCACCTTCTAACGGTGTCCACTTGTTCTGTTTGTTTGCCTTTAACTGCTTGGCAACATCCTTTAGGTCGAACTCGCCGTCGCCGTCCATGTCGTGTGCTTCATTGATAATGAACTTATTGGCTGTTACCTTGGGGCGACCTTTTGATTTTGCGAGAGATTTGTCGTCGCCAAACAAACCCAGCTGTGTGTTGGCTACAGGCGAGGGCTTGTAGCTGGTAGTGATAAGCTGTTTCAATCCGAGCTTGTTGAAATTGAGCACGAAATAGCGAAAGAAATTGCTCTCATACGGATCGTCGCAGTTGCAATACACCACCTTGTTGCGGAAAACATCGGGGTTGTATTCCAGGTACGCTTCAATCTCTTTCTGAATATCGCCGAACTGGGTATAAAACTCGTCATTTTTTGCCTTTTTAGCGCTTGTGAGATTTTTGTTCGCCATGTTACTTCCTGTTATATCGTTATAATTTTGGGGGCCCTAACGCTTGAATTCAGCAGCGGCGTAGCCGTCCGCTGGAATGATTTGTTGGGCATTAATTTTTGATAAATTTAAAGCAAATGGACACTGATCCCGGAATTCGGTCCAAGTGGCAACCCAAGAGCAGTGTCAACTCCGGGATGAGTCCGTAAATCTTGAAGCAATGATTTCGCTGAAACTTGCTGCCCTATTTTTCTCTCTGATTCCGAGCGTGCGTTTTGAACACCTTTGCTCTATATACGACTACATCGGAAGTGCCAGATTCAATTGAACGGAGACACACAGCACGTATATAAAAGCGATTGAATTCCCCTTCAGCCAGCATTTCATGAGCATTCCTTCGCATTACTGGTGGCTTTGAGAACTTACCGGATTTTAACTTTCTTGGTTTCTCATGAGAATTGAGTCGATTTTTTATCTCAGCAGAGAGTGTAACATATCACACTGCAAAACATGGAAAATCCCCTCTGAATTTTCCATCTGCACCCTGTGTCAGTTTATATAGAACGCATGGAAAATTCCCGCACTTTTTCCCATATATTTGCGATATTATGCAGTCTGAAACGGAAAAATCCTCCTGATTTTTCCGTCTGTCATAAAACAGTGCATGGAAGCTGTATCCCAAAATCTCTAATTTTCTTTTATCAGGCCCGCGCGCTCAAATGCGCTGAACGTCCTGTTTTTTTCCTCGTTTGCTTTGATCCGGAAGAGTGTTTCCCTGCATTTCAGATAAATGTCAAAGGCCATAAGCGCGATCTCATCAATTTTTGATTCCAGAGATAGCCACTCGCTTAAAGGCTGATCCTTTATATAATCTCTGAGGATTTCTTTCAGAAAAAAAATAAAGCCGGTGGCATCTGAAGGAGAAAAATCCTGAATAGCGCGGATTCGGATGATCGGATCAAGAGAAGTCAGAATGGTTTCCCTGTCCATGTTGCCAAAAAGTTCGTCAAACATCGCATCCAGCCCCTGAATAGTCGCCCCTCCCACAGGATTGGCGAAAGGGTCTTTCTGACTTTTTAAAAATCTGGATGTATCAGCAGGATAGGTGTCAACAACCATCTCAAACCATCTTTTTGTGATGGCATTTTTTCTTTTTTTGATATTTTTCAAAGTTTGCGTTTCCAGTTTGCGTTTCCAGTTTGCGTTTCCAGTTTCCAGTTTCAACTTTTCATTGCTGTAATGATAAAAAACTGGAAGTCTGCTATGAATGACATGCTATAAACAATTTATAAATCCATGTCAAGGATAAATAAAAAAAGGCGTGTCAGAGCGGAACCTCTGAAGGAGTGCTGAAATGAAATTTCAGCATTGATAACACCTTTGTATCAAATCCATGAATGCACTTTTTGTCCTGTAAAGACGAGGCCGTTGTCGCAAGTAATCAGTATGACACCCGGCCTTACGGGACCCGAACTTATGAGGAAAGATACGGCAACGGCAGATCGCTGAGGTAAGTAATTGGCCATATATTTTAAGGTATTTTCATATTGTGAACCGCGGATGAACGCAGATGAACGCAGACGGCGGACTTATCAGCGTTCATCCGCGGTCTGTGAGAGCTGTTTTCCCGGAAAAAAATCCTGGAAAACTTTTGGCCAGGTACTTACAACGACGAGGACCAAACCAACCCTTGAAAACAAGCTGATTATAACGGATTCAGGGGAGGCTCCCGTGCCCTCAGACAGATCCGGCAGAACGTGCAGGTTTAAGCTTTGTGCCCTCTTGTGCCCCTTTGTGTCCTCTGTGGTTAGAAAGGTGCGGCGCAGGGCTGATTTCAGGGATCCCCTGAAAGCGTTATAATCAGAAAACAAGATTGAAGAATCATCCGGAAAATCGGGCAGATTTTTTGTCTGCCAGCAGGAAAATGCTCCCCTGAAATACTGTTTTCACCCTATTGATCATTTCCCTGTTTTATGAAATAAAAAGAATAAATGCGCTGATTATAACGGATTCAGGGGAGGCTCCCGCACCTGCCCTCAGACAGATCCGGGAACGTGCAGGTTTAAACTTTGTGCCCCGGGTTTAAAATTTGTGCCCCTTGTGCCCCCTTTGTGTCCTTTGTGGTTAAAAAGGTGCTGATTTCAGACCTCCCCTAAAAGCGTTATAATCAGTAAATGCGTTTTCAGCCTCAAAAATCATAGCGGATTTAAAAGATCGGACTTTATTATTCCGACAGTCAACCATCAAACAAAAATCTGCTTGAAAATACTTATGACTTCTGCTAAATATCCAGCCAAAAGTTTTGCGGATTTTCTGTTATAAGTAATTGGCCATGTTTTAAGGTATTCGCATATTGTGAACCGCAGATGAACGCAGACGGCGGACTCATCAGTGTTCATCCGCGGTTTGTGAAAGCTGTTTTCCCAGAAAAAAATTCCGGAAAATTTATGGCCAGGCACTTACTCTTTTACAGAAAATATTCCTGTCGGGATTGGTAAATCCGGCGTATTCAGTTCGGAACTGCCAATCCGAACCAGTTGAATTGCGAAGTGCCGAGACTGGCAATATATGCCCTGATCATTTTGGAAAGGAAATAAAATTTGAAACAACCCACAGCCCTTGAAACAAATATAGCCACATATCATGTTGAAGTCGAGATAGATCAGAAATATGCAGCCCTGCAGGATGTCATGTCCAAATATTATGGCATCATGGACGGATTGAACATCTTTCTGGAAGAACTCTCCCATCCCCACAAGAACTGGCAGTTTATCGTAAAAGAGGCAAGGGGATATTCTCTGGATTATTTTCATCTTCTCAAAAATCACCCCAAGGGGAGAGACGCGGCAGCAATTTTTGCTGATGTTTTCGCTGATGCCATTGAAGAAGAAAAAAACACCATGGAACTCAAAGCGGATGCTGCGGACAACCTTCTTCTTTTCCTTCAGAAAATCATAAAAGATTCCGGCCCTGATCCGGAAACAGGCATTGGAAAATTTATTCCCGTAATCGCTGACACCTTCCATCGCATTATGAATTACAGGGGGGAATATTTCTTTTTGTTTGTCAAAAGCTTCTACCAGATAAATAAACTGGCTGAGGCGTTTTTGGAAGCCACGACGAGAAATCAGGAGGATTCAAAATGCCCTGTCTCTTATAAAACAGTTAATATGCTTCTTATAAAATATTATGAGCAATCATACAATTACTGGCTGAGTGAGGAAGACCCTCAGATCTGGTTCGGGCGGGAGACATCCGAAATGGGCGAAGGGGGAAATTTTGATGAATTTTTCAAAGAAATATCCCATAAAAAAATTCGCAAATGGAATGAACAACTGGGCAAGGAATCAGGGATCAGGGATCAGGGGGCGGAGGAAGTGACTCAGTTGGAAAGACTTTTGGAGCTTCCCGGATACAATCGGATTGTTGATGTCTATAAAGAACTTCCCCAGAAACTTCTTTATGCAGGGAAGGAAGATGAGCGGGGAAAGGGATGGAAGGTGATATTCCTTTTTCACATCATGAACATTCCCGGGCTGTCAGCCATACATGAGGAAGCATTAAGGAATATTAACAGGACGTTAAGCTGGCTTATCAGTCATGAAGGCCATCTGAATGTCGAAAAAATCGTACAAAAAACTTTTTCCATTGTAAAAGCGCGGAAGGATGAATTTCCTGCCACAGCACTGAACTGCGTCCTGAATATGGGAAAAGGCGTGTATGAGACCGACAACAATGATCTTATCAATTTCTTTATTGATTCCGTGATCAGGCTGGGTTTTCAGGCACCCATGATAAACGGTGTCGGAAATGACTGGCAGATCAGGGTCAACAGCGCACATCTCCAAAATATAAGGACATGGCTTGAACTTATTGAACTGAATCCCAAATACTCCACCCGGCTTCTTTCATACCTGATCATCCATCTTTCCCTTTGCGGTGTTTTCATCAAGGACACTGATTTGTTTCCCCGGGATATTACCCAGCTCCTGAACAGCAAAGTCGAACCGGTTTATAACCTTATCAAGCAGTTGGCAAATCTCTTTCCGGTCTATTTCAATGATATCGGTGCCGAAGGGGAACTCAGGGACATATCCACGCGAATAGATGAGATCACCCATCGGAAAGACATACTCATCCATTTTTTGCGGAAACAAATCCATGTTGAAAGCAGCAACCGGACCATCGGTTTTATGGAAGCCGTCTTTTATTTCTGGATGACCAGGGAAAAGAAGCCTCTTGAGCCTTTTGTTCCGCCAAACATCTACGAACGGATTGAGGTGAAAGATCATTACACAGATGGTGTTCACAGGGTATTGTCATGCCTCAGGAAAAACGGAGTTGATCTTCCGGATGACTTTCTCACCATAAATGAGGAGCGTTTGGAATACCTCCTTTCCCTCGTACCCAGACCGGCCCCGGAGAACGAGGAAGAGGTAAGCGATGAAGATTTGGAAAGAGTGAAACTTGCAGCGTCCCTGTACAAGCTGTTACGACAGAAATATGACCTTTCCAGTTATTATAAAATCGGCATTGAAATGGATAATTACCTTCCCCTGTCCAAATCTGAAGATTTTCCGGATCTGAATAAGCTCAAAAATGCGCTGGCTGAGACAGCCCGGCCCGGAGGCAGTATCAAGCTCAAGATTATCAAACTGCTTGATTATCTTGATCTGCTGAAAAAGCTGATTTTGTCCAGCCAGTCTTATGAAGCCAGGGAAGATATTTATAAAAAGAGACATTTCACAGTGGATATCCCTTCCATGTACGGAAGCTACCGCGAAATGAAATTCGACGCTCTCGGACTTACGTTCCGCATTGAATGTCTCGTGAATGTCCTGTTTGACGAACTCATTGAAAATATTGATCTCTCTGTGATCACCAAAGCCACATTTCATGAAATTTACGCGCGACTGCTTCTGTTTGACAGGGCATTGAAACTGGACGGCATTTCAACGGTCGAAATCGAACGTCAGCTGGATTTTCTGGCCCATTCAATTGAGGTGAGAGGGTTTACTTTTACCCAGTATCTTGATATCTTCAAGGGACTCACCCGGGCTGTGAAAAATCTTATCAATGACTATTTCAACAATGTTCATGAGGAAAATCTGGCCCGAATCCTTTCCCAGATACCTGCGGATCAGATTCTGCCGAAATATCTTGTTTCAAAACTCGGAATTCAAAATTCAAAGTTTGAATTCAAAAACAGGGTGTCGGAGATATTTTCCCGGGAAAGGATAACGCATTCACTCGGCCTTCAGCAGTTGGACGTGTTTTTAAGCCGGATACTCAGCACACTTTTTCGCCAGGCAGACAAACTTCTCAAGGATCAGCTTAGCCAACTGCTCCTTTATGATCCCCAAAGTGCAATGGTGCCAATTGCTCAGAACGCAAGCGATACCGGGATCATTTATCTCGGCAATAAGGGGCTTAACCTCGTTAAAATGAAACATTACGGTCTGCCCGTGCCTCCCGGTTTCATCATTACAACCGAGGTGTTCCGTTTCAGAGAGGTGATCGAAAGCTATTCGCCGGCCGAACGGAATTTCAGGGAACAGATTCAATACCAGATATCTGTTCTGGAAAACAATACCGGCAAAATTTTCGGAGATACCATAAATCCCCTGCTTTTTTCGGTGAGAAGCGGCTCTTCCATTTCCCAGCCGGGGATGATGGACACGTTTCTCAATGTCGGAATCAACGAAGATATCACGGCCGGCATTGCCGCACGAACTGGCAACGTATGGTTTGCCTGGGACTGTTACCGCCGATTCCTGCAATGTTACGGAATGTCTTACGGAATGAAACGGGATGATTTTGACGCAATTATAGGGAATTCCAAGAAAGAATGGGGCATCCCGTATAAAAGAGATTTCACCGGCGAACAGATGAAGCTGATGGCTTTGGCCTATAAGAGCATGATTAAAGATTCGGGGGTTGATATTTTGGAAGATCCCTTTGAGCAACTGCTTATGACGATAAAGAAAGTCTTTAACTCCTGGGAGTCGCCCAAGGCAAAAGCCTATCGCAGGATTATGGGCATATCAGATGACTGGGGAACTGCGGTCACTGTCCAGTTCATGGTTTTCGGCAATATCTCTTCGCATTCCGGTACCGGCGTATTTTTTACCCATAACCCCAGATGGTCAGGAGACACTTTAAGATTATGGGGAGATTTCACCCTCGGCAATCAGGGAGAAGACGTGGTTTCAGGGCTGGTAAATACACTGCCGATTTCCATTATCCAGAAGAATATTGAGAAGCGGAATACTGATATCGCTCTTGAGACACATTTCCCGGAGATTTACAATGCTCTGGAAAGCTTTGCCAAAGATGTGATCTATAAAAAGGGATGGAGTCCGCAGGAAATGGAGTTCACTTTTGAGGGCCCTTCTGTGAAAGATTTATATCTGCTTCAGACCAGGGATATGGCCATAAGAGAACGGAAGAAGGTTCTCACGTTTGAAGAAATAAACAGCAGAAGAAAGCTGGGACACGGTATCGGTGTGGGCGGCGGCGCAATGAGCGGCCGGGCGATCTTCAGCTTGGAAGAAATTGACAGATGGAGGGAACTGGAACCGGAAACATCGCTGATTCTGCTCAGAAGCGATACAGTCCCGGACGATATCCGGGAAATTTATGCAGCTGACGGACTGCTTACCGCACGGGGAGGACTCACCTCTCACGCAGCCGTGGTCGCTCACAAGCTGGGGAAAACCTGTGTTGTCGGATGCGGGAATTTTGTATGCGATGAAGCAGAAAAAACTTGTTCTTTTGATCCGGTGATGATAAAATCAGGAGATTATATCAGCCTTGACGGGCGAGAAGGATCAGTTTACCAGGGACTTATGAAGATTAAAGAGGAATGATGTTGGATGTTTGATGTTGGATGTTTGATGTTTGATGTTTGATGTTGGATGT
>JAOZLU010000606.1 GCA_029934695.1 Desulfobacterales bacterium
TCGGCAGGGGAGGGAAATTCGGCAGGTTCGGGCTGCGGAACAGTCCGGGCGAAGTAGGCAGAGCCTCCCCTGTATGTTACGGGGCGGAGCCTCGTGACGGGCCGGAAGAGAGCCTGACGGCAGTCACACTTCGTATGGGAATGCGGAGGGGAGATCACTGCCCTGAGTATGAGTCATTCGTCAGGCTGAGGGGTGTGCGGGGTCGGGCCACAGCAAGTTGTTGATATTAAATGCTTGTTTTGGCTTAAAATAAGGGACCTTTTCGGGGCCGGAAAGGGCGATATAGGCCCTGAAAATGCCTGTTTTTGGGCCTTATTCTCTTATTTTTCAACAGGTTGCTGCGGCCCGACCCCGAACATCCACCCCGAACATCCGCAATTTGAAACCCCCGATTTGAAACCCCCGATTTGAAACCCTCCGAATCAGACTGTCCGCATTAAAATTCATCAGGCTGCCTCACTCAAAACTCAGCAGATCATATCAGAAATTGTCAAAATATGCAAGCAGGCAATTTCATATTTTCACCACCGACTTTCTGAAACCGGTGATCATTTTCAGACCTGAAAATTGTTGACAGCAGATTTTTAAGTTAAATTTATAAAGTTGTTATCGACATATTTTAAATGAAATTCGGAAAAGTTTATAATAATTCAAAATTTTCATGCGATTGCCCTGATGATTTCCATAAAATTCCTTGACAATCCGGCATAGATGTAGTAACATTACTACATTCAGAAAGGGGGAGATATGAGCATTTCAACCATTTCAACCATTTCAACCATTTCCAGCCGAAAATTCAATCAGGATATCGGCCGTGCAAAAAAAGCGGCCAAAAAAGGACCGGTGATCATTACAGATCGCGGTCGTCCTGCTTACATACTCTTGACTATTGAGAAATACCAAAAACTGACAGAGACCCAAAAAAGTATTCTTGATTTTTTGGCGATGCCCGGTTTGGCGGATATGGATTTCGATATTCCCCGATTAAACGACTCTCTTTGTGAACCCGCGGATTTGTTCTGATGTATTTGCTTGATACGAATGTACTTTCCGAACTCAGGAAAGCCAAAACCGGGAAAATCAATAAAGCCGTCGAAACCTGGGCCGGCCATGTTCCTGTAAATGCCCTGTATTTATCGGTTATTACTATTTTAGAAATAGAATTGGGGGTTCTTCTTAAAGAGAGGAGCGATATCCGACAGGGAAATATGCTCCGGGTTTGGCTCAATGATCATGTCATGCCATCATTCAGAGGGCGTATTCTTGAAATAAACACTTCGACAGCCTTGAGATGTGCGAGTTTGCATGTTCCGGATCCCAGGTCATACCGCGATTCTCTTATTGCGGCAACGGCGTTGGTGCATAAATTGACAATTGTCACAAGGAATGTGTCCGATTTTATTCAGATGGGTGTAAATATTATTAATCCATGGGACTACGATAATAAAGAGTAGCGCATTGGATGAGATGATTGTCTCCCATATAAAAAAATCGGCACCGGTCTGATTTTTTTGTCGGCATACGAATCAGGGTTCTGCCATTTTTGCCGTGGCCCCGGTTCCGGAATCCCTGAAACCCGGGGTTGGTACGAGGGGTTGGTACAGGGTAGTGGTACAGGGTCGGTCCGACCCAACCACCCACCACCCCCCGACACAGGAAAAAAAGCCGGGTTTCTTTTTTTGTCCTGTACACAGGGCCATGACAGGAAAGCATCTTTTTTATAAGCTTGACATCTCAGGGACAGCATGATACTCGGAATAAACTGACTGCGTATCAGTCTTTTGAGTGGAAAATGTTTTCACTCGACTATCAAGTTTTTTTATATTGACTGAATTTATTGGATATTTTCATATCTGGGATCTTCGATGCCTGTCAGTAAATTCAACAACTTATGTTTGAAGCCGATATTCTGATTTTTTAAATTGGCAGAAATAAGATTTACATCAAGATTTTAAGTCATTGAAAATACGAAATTATTTAGTCAAGTTTTAAAAACTTGATAGTCGAGTTTCAGGAAATTGAAATCATGCCACAGGCATTATGGAATATTCTGAAATCAGAGTGGCTGTTCCGCATGAAATGTATAATGAGATAAGGTTAGTTATGTCAGGAAATAAAAATGCAGATAACAGATGTCCTGCAGGTGTCGCTTAACAAAGTTCAGTCTGAAAACCTGAGGCGGTTTGCCAAAAAACTTCCCAAAGTTGCGGAGCATGTAAAAATTTATGATCTTCCCGGGGGCGGGAAGGCTTTTCAGGCAGATGTCAGAGCAAGAAATATCTCCGGCTCTTTCGCAAGGTATGAAAAACAGGTTGATGCACGGGGAAAAACGATTCTTTACACAAAAACCACTTATGCCCCCGACGGAGGCATCGTACATATAAAATTCAAGTTTCCGCCGGGCCCCGCATTTTATCCGGGAGGTTGAAATGACACGAAAACAATTGTTGGAAGCTCTGCTTGTATCAGAAGCCCCGGTCGCCAGTCTTCTGACCGCCCTGGCTGAGTTCGGATGGGACTGTGAGGAGGAACCTGTCCTGCTCAGATGCGATCATGTCGCAGCCATGCTGAGGCAATTCCTGAGCGGTGAGATTTCCGGCCGGGATGTCTCGGACTGGGCAGATGCTGTCGAGGGCCGGGATGACATCGGTTCTGATGAGGGAGATGAGGATATTCTGACAGATGTGATATATGAACTGGCAAATCCGGAACTCACCCGGCCGCTGTCGCCGGAGACGGCCGCCGAATGGACATTTCACCTGGGATCACGTCGGGAGCGTGTCACGGAGGCCGGTCCGGATATGAGCATCGGAGGAGAAAAACGTCTGATTCCGATTGACGAGAAACTTTTCGGCAGGGTGGCGGAGATTTCGGAATCAGAGCATATCCCGCCTGAGGCGCTCATTGATCTGTGGCTGAAAGAGAAGATTTCCGAGGTGGGGCAGCAGATTCCGAGAGTCTGACTCAGCTGTCCGACATTGCCCCTGAAAATGCCCGTGACCGGATCAGTTCCAAACTGTTTTCAGGTGGTTGCACCGTCCGGTCACACTGGCAGTGGGAATCTGTCCGTATTAATGACGAATTTTTGCATGGTTCGGATAACCGGCTTTTCAGCTTCGTGAGGAGACAGAATCCTGTAATGCTCTTTCTGATGCCGAAAAGGGCGACACAGGCCCTGAAAACGCCTGTTTTTGGGCCTGATTCTCTTATTTTTCAACAGGTTGCTGCGGCCCGACCCCGAACATCATCTTGGCGAACAACTTCAACCGAGAACCAGCCCCCGCCGTCCGCTTCAATATGGTGGTTATGCCGTATTTTGTTGAGCAGCGGTTTATTTTTCGCTCCAATCCTCAGTTTCCAATCTTCCGATTCTTCCAAAATGCCTCTGGTTGTGTGTGACAAGAACCAACCTGTTTTCAACGGCTATGCCCGCAATCAGGAGGTCAGTGTCATCCAGCGGTTTTCCCTCCTTCCGCAATTCGGCGTATATCTCTGCGGAAGCTGTGACAGACTGTTCGGTGAGCGGCAGCACTCTGTTTTCGGATGCGAATTCGAGAAACGAAGCCGTCTTTTTGCGGGCATCACGGTGTTTCAGACCGCTCATAATTTCATAATACGTTATGATGCTGATGTTCATCTTCCTGTACCGGACAAGATAGGATGCGAAGTGATCGGTGACCTCGGGGTGATTTCTGAGGAACATCGACAGGATGTCCGTGTCAATCAGTGATGGTCTCACGATCTGCCCTCCCTGAGAATGCCTGTCGGCGACGCTCCGCAATTTCCTGTGAGAAATCCTCGAATTCCTCATCCGTCATGTCCTGCCAGCATCCTGCGAACCGCATGATATCCTTCGTGTCATCCCGGACTGTCTCAAGACCCAGCCTGAAAAAATGTATGAAATCATAGACAGTTGGCAATCTGTCTTTCGGCACAAGCCTGATTTCTTCCATGACTTCGGATAGTTCCATAGTTTGTAATTCCTTATTTGACGGCATAACAGTATTGATATATGGAAAAATTTCCACATATCACCCCTATACGATGCAAACTTTTCCACCTGTTGGAATATTACACCGCAAAACATGGAAAATCCCCTCTGAACTTTCCATGTT
>JAOZLU010000607.1 GCA_029934695.1 Desulfobacterales bacterium
TTTTGTCAGGCCCGCCCGCTCAGATGCGCTGAACCTGATGTCGGACAGGGTTGCGCAATGTCTGATATTTTCAGGCAGAAAGCGTTCCCCCAAGTCAAAAAATTAAGTTATAACAGTCAGGTCACGCCTGCCTTTGCAACATGAAAATATAAAGCAGGTCAAACGACGGGTTAGATAACAATTATTCTAAATTTTTCCAAATAGTTAAAAGAAAATTTAAGCTTTTTAAATGATTCGTTTGAAAGCATCGTTCAGATAAAGCTTCCAAATATTTTTTAGTAGCTGCAATACCCGGATTCTGCTTTGTGTATCTTTTATTTCTTTCAAGAAACATCTCTTTTAAATAAGCTTCATGGAATTTCGCTTTGTTTGAGAATGAATAGTCACCACTGTCATAACAATCCATCTTTTCAGGGTCTTTTTCACTTACATCACAGAATTTTTTAAATTCTGCCAGTCTTTTACTTTGCGGATTTCTTTTCAACATTCTCATATTGCCAAGAAACCATGTCTCAATACAGCAGTTTTGTATAATTATATGTAAATCAGGCAGATATGCGGATATACTCCGACCTGTCTCTTCCATGCTTTTTATTTTGTCATTCACTGTGTTGAACCTTATCTCATATCCATCGTCATCAGCATCTAAGCATATAAAAAAATGATCAATCATAATCTCATTGTCTGCATTATGATTATAGATATCTGCCAAAGATTGTTCGATAAGTTGCAATATTCTCGGATAACCTTTGGCTGCGAAAAGCAGAAAGCAGTCAGAAGAAATATCCTCAATCTTATAAACTCTGGTCAGATTCGGAAATTTATGCTTAATCCATTCGGGATAGACCTTTGGTTCTGTTCTTTTGCCTTCAAGTAAAAAATACAGATTCATCCGATTCCGTCCTCATACACCGGCAAATTAATCAGTCTGACATATTTTTCAAGCGTTGAGGTGGTTTCAAGCTCAGGAATGTCGGTAGAATTGATTACCCTGACTCTGCCTCCTTTTCTTTTAACTATTTTCCAACTTTTCCATGATATTTCATTGATTATGTACGGATGATGGCTGGTGACAATAAATTGTAAGTTGGCAGAATATTCATTGATAAAATCAGCAGTGCTGGGCATGCAATTTATACCTAAACTGTTTTCAAATTCGTCAATGAGGATAACTGCTCCTTCAGGAGCAAGATGTATTTCAATCAAATGTAAAAATGTGCTGAACATACCTGAAGATAGCTGGTTTTGGTGTATCCAATCATTGGAACCATGTTCTTTGATACTTAAAAAAAGTCTGTATTCACCTGCTTTTCTTATACGGTTAATCTTCAATTCCTTAACAACTGGGAAGATATCAGTAAATTCCTGCTTAATATGTTTAAATTCTTTTTGGTGGAATTTTTGCAGAAAAAATGTTTTCAGAGGCATTGGCAATTTTGCGGATATTCTTTTAAATTCTTTAAAATTTAAAGGCTTTCTCTTTTTTAAAGACTTTCCCTTTTTATCTCGCATCGTTATATTATCTATGTCAAGTTTATCTGAAAAACTTATACTGGAATATTCTCCTGTTCTTAAAAATATCATATAGTTGAAAGCCTCTCGGATTGGCACTATAACTTCTTCTTCTGGAAATATGGTGATAATACTTTCCGTCTTTTTTAATTTTGGAATAACTTCGCTGTCATGCCATTCCAATGAATCCTGATTACGTTCAAAAATAACAGCATCATCACTTAAATCAGTGAGTTTTTCATAAACGATTCTCGCCTTTCGTGATATTTTAAAGGTTTCAAATGTTTTTTGTGTGGACTCATCTTTTATCAGACTGCTTTTCAGTATCCACTCGTATTCTTTTTCATTATGAGCAAAACGAATCATCCATTCAGTTCCATCTAACCTGTAATCATCGTCAGTTGCAACATCTCGAACCAATGAAAGCGCCTGTAATATTCTCGTCTTGCCCACTGCGGATATTCCTACAAACAAATTCAATCGTTCAAAGCGGGTCTCTTCCAAATGCCAATTACTTTTATTATCATCAAATTTAAAGCTTTTTATCTCCATTTTTACCTCTTTAATTGCTATCTGACAGTTTTGATATATGGAAAAATTTCCAGATAGCACCTATATGCGATGTAAAACTTTCCACCTGTGATGATATGGCATCGCATAATATGGAAAATCCTCTCCGAATTTTCCATTCAAAACTTATATCAGTTTGCATAACGGAAATCAAGGAAAAAAAATATACAGAGCGCATGGAAAATTCCCGCACTTTTTCCCATATATTTGCGATATCATGCAGTCTGAAACGGAAAAATCCTCCTGATTTTTCAGTCTGTCACAAAACAGTGCATGGAAGCTGTGTCCCAAATCTCTGATTTTCTTTTGTCAGGCCCGCCCGCTCAGATGCGCTGAATCTGATGCCGGCCAGGGTTTGCAACCCCGTCCGCAATGTTTAATATTTTCAGGCAAAAAACATTCCTTCAAGTCAAAAAGTTAAGTCATAACAGTCAGGTCACGCCTGCCTTCGCAACATATATGGGCTGTTATATATAAAAATATAAAGCAGGCTGACGACCGAGTTTAGGGCGGCGGTGGCTTTGGCAAACCCTTCCGATTAAGAATCTGCCCCCGTCCGCTGCAACGACAGGGCAGGCCGTTTTTTCATACTCAGATTTACAACTCTGCGCTTGGAATTTTTTTGTCTTCTGATGGCATCGTCCAACATTTTTCTTACGTTGTAACCATATTCCGATGCCAGATCATCCTTTATCTTTCTTATTTCCGTGAGAACCTGATCTTCAATCATTTTATTATGACCTTTCTGAAAATTCTTCGGGAGTGCAGATGACGGGAAGTTCGTAACTCCCGGACCTGCAGATATTTTCAAGCGCCTTTATTTTCTCCGCATTGGCAATATGTCTGCAATTCCATGTGAGCAGAAAATTCATCCCGTGACAGACAGCGACGGCGATATGGGTGGCATCCCGGGCACCTTTTTCCGGAATGACTCCCTTTCTGAGTATTTTTTCCGCCAGTTCTGTGACTTCCTCAGTGATCTCCAGAAGCGGAAATGATTGTATCGCCATCATTCTTTTCCGGGCTGCATCGGGATCACCCGAACCCGCCTCGTCATTTACGATTTGCGAAATAAAGACATCGAAATCATTCAGACGGCTGTTCCACCATTCGGCTGTGATCTGCTGGCGAGCCAGTTGGATGACATCCCTGCTTTGCCGGGCTGTCAGATAGCTCGGAACCGTGGTTTCAAGATAAAGTTTCGGTTTTTCAGTATCGTTGTTCATTTTATCTGAGTTAAACGGGCTGACAGTTTTGATATATGGAAAAATTTTCATACACCCTGTATCAGTTTACATAACGGAAATCAAGGGAAAAAATATACGGAACGCATGGAAAATTCCCGCACTTTTTCCCATATATCTGAGATATCATGCAGTCTGAAACGGAAAAATCCTCCTGATTCTTCCGTCTGTCACAAAACAGTGCATGGAAGCTGTGTCCCAAATTTCTGATTTTCTTTTATCAGGCCCGCCCGCTCAGATGCGCTGAACCTTATGTCGGACGGGGTTGCAACCTGTATCAGTTTACATAACGGAAAACATGGAAAAAAACATACGGAACGCATGGAAAATTCCCGCACTTTTTCCCATATATTTGAGATATCATGCAGTCTGAAATGGGAAAATCCCCCTGATTTTTCCGTCTGTCACAAAACAGTGCATGGAAGCTGTGTCCCGGATTTCTGATTTTCTTTTATCAGGCCCGCCCGCTCAGATGCCTGTTCGCAGTGTTTTTTGATATTTCCCGGCAAAAAGCGTTCCGGAAGGGGTTGCAAATCCCGTCCGGGAGTGTTCCCAAATCCCTGATTTTCTTTTATCAGACCACTTTGATGCGGCTTAAAACCCCGCCGTCCGCTGCAACGATGGTTATACCTGGGCTGATGAAAATGTCACAGACAGGCTTGCCAATTCTGATCCCGTTTTTATTCCGTCTATTTTTTTCAACTTAAAAATCAGCCAGTTATAAAATGACCGGAACAAAAACGGGATCAGCTTTCTGGGAGCATCGACAACATATTCATCACCCCAGG
>JAOZLU010000608.1 GCA_029934695.1 Desulfobacterales bacterium
TTGGCAAATCCCCGCCCAGTGGGGTTCGGATTTGGCAATCCGAACCGAGCGGTTTGTGAGGAATTCCCTGACCAGCTCCCATCAACGCTCGCAGGGGATTGGCAAATCCCCGCCCAGTGGGGTTCGGATTTGGCAATCCGAACCGAGCGGTTTTGTGGGGAAAGAGAGCAGTTTGCTGAGGGTTCGGATTTGGCAATCCGAACCAAGCGGTTTGTGGGGAAGAGATCAGTTTTGAGGGAGAGCAGTTTGGGGTTCGGATTTGTCAATCCGAACCAAGCGGTTTGTGGGGAAGAGATCCGTTTTGAGGGAGAGCAGTTTGGGGTTCGGATTTGGCAATCCGAACCGAGCCGTTTGTGGGCGAGTTTGAATGATGAAGTGCTGAACATTAATCAAGGAGCGTAAAAATGCGAAGTGTGTTACGACTATGCACAGTATTCACAGTATTGTTTTTTATTATTCCGGCGTTTATGCCAGGATGTTCAATCTTTTTGGGAAATCTGACATCAGAGGAAGTTGAAAAACAAATCAAAGAGGCGCGGGAACATTTTGAAGTGGTAAAAAGTTTGGAAGTAGAAGAATCGTATCGTGATGATTTTGCAAAGGCAGAAACCGCTTTTGCAAAAGCAGAAAACTTCCGGAAATGGAACAGACCCAAGGCTTATGCGGCGGCTAAGGAAAGCCTGGAAGCGTCCAAACGGATTCTGAGAAAATTCTATCTTGAGACCGTTTCCGATCTTGCAAAGAAAGCCAGACAGGAACTTAAAAAGAAAATCGGAGAGGACGAGGACAATCCACTGACAGATTATGTTCCGAAACTTGATAAAGTGATAGCTCATGCTGAATCAGTGGAAAAGTATCCGCAGATTGTTTCCTTAAACAAAGTTCTTGATGATCTTAAGGAGATATTAAGTATAACCTACAGTATTCAGACAAGTATGGCAGAAACACTGGAATCGGATGTCTCCTTTGATAAAGGCAAATACGAACTCTCTGATGGAGGAAAACAGGTTATCAAAGAGATTGTGGAAAGAATCATATCGGAGAAAAAAGTATATCTCAATGACAATCCCGGCAAAACCATCCGGACAAAAATCAAAGTGGTCGGTTATACGGATCAGCTTAATTTTGCCAGAGGAGGAAAACTTGAGAGAGAGCTTCTGAAAAAGGAGGAAGAGCCGTTTCCCCGGGATCGGACCGAACAGAGACGCTTTTTAAATCAGCGTCTTTCAGAATTCCGGACAAAAACAATCATCAGAACCATTGAGAAACTTATTTCAAAAAGCGAAACAGAAACTTCACGCTTCAAAATCGACACAGATGCCGTGGGACGAGGAGAAAAAATGCCGGCAAATCTTCCCCCGCCCTATCCGACTACTGATTCCCGGCGGCGAATTTGTAAAATTTATACTTATACAACAATATATTAGGCGATCATTTTTTGTCCTTATGATGTTGAAAAAGACAAATGGGGGGAAAAATATGGAAAGCCTTTTTATGATGCTGTGATGGTGGGGTTGTCGAACCATCTCTCAGATGCTGAAATTCTCATCTCAAGAAGAGAAAAGGTCATAAATGACACAGTGCTCCTGTTTAAAAACAGTGACCCCGGCATGTACGCAGGTCGCCAGGGCAGCACAAAGGGGCGTATTCAGGACCGAATTGACAAATTTTCTGAAATGATTAAAAATGTTCTCAGCAGACTGTCTTGAAAAAAAATGCTTCAGAAACTCATACGCAAAGTTGAAGAGAAAGCAAAGACGATTGATGCATTTCTGGATTGGTGTGAAATACTTGACTCAGTGGATCCAAATGCAAAGAAAAAAATCAATGAGCTTGGATTCACAAGATGCAAGAGAAGAACATGCTTTTCGACATTGTGCAGTAATCACCCAGTTATATTCAACTTATGAAACGAGTGCTGAAATGAAATTTTAGCACATTTTTTTGACCTGTGCGATTCAAAAATGTAGGGTGGGTGAAGCGAAGCGGAACCCACCATTTTTTGTGACCTGTATCTTTATGAAAAAGAATAACCTGAGATTTGACTGGGATGCCTATTTCACGATACCTGGAGGATCATCAAAAATCCCCTCCCCTGCCTCTTTTGGGCAGATTGCCAAGAAAAAGGAGAAAATTAACTGGGATGCATGTTATGAGAAAAAAAATATCCCTTGGGGACTTCCCCATGTCCATCCTGAACTGATGCAGGCCGTTGCCGAATATCCGATTCGGCCCTGTGCAGCGCTGGATATCGGATGCGGAAGCGGATTAAGCTCTGTATGGCTTGCCCGGAAAGGATTTAAGGTGACAGGAGTGGATATTTCATCATCCGCTATACAAATGGCAGAAAAACGGGCAGAGGGGGTATGCAGATTCCATATCGCGGATATCCTTGAAAAAGATATTCCAGGCGCGCCCTTCGGCTTTGTTTTTGACATCGGATGTTTTCATCACAACCTTCACCCGTCTTTTGTGGAAAGAGTTGCTTCCCATCTCGAACCCGGGGGGCTTTGGTTCAGTCTTGTCCGCAGTGCGGACAGAAGTGAAGAACATGAGGGTCCGACGATGCCCATAGTCCCGCCAAAGCATATCGCAACAGATATTGTCAAGATCGTGGAGAAATATTTTGAGATACATCATCTCAGGGCAAGCAGCTACGGCATCCGGACCACCAGCCCTGCTTATGTGCAACCGCAGAATATCGGCTTCAGTTTCTGGGCATGCCTGATGTGCAGAAGGCCAAGAATAAGATGAAGGGTGCGAATATGCTCTCCGAGTACATGCAAAGAAAAAAATTCAAACTTTTTTTTCAGGAAGGTATTGAAATCCGAACCCGGTTATGTTATTCAGACCGAAATTCCATGGGAAAATCAGCAAAGGGCCTTCCATCAATCGAATACATTAGTTATAACCGCCCGAAATCAAAGATTGATAATTACAAGCAACCGACAGTATTCAATCTTTGTACAGGACAAAAAAATGAACGGCAGAGAAACCCGGCTTTTATCGGGAGAAAAAACCGGGTTTCTTTCCCTAAAGGCCGTTTTTTTGTTGAGCAAACGGTCAGGAGCCAAGGACAAAATGACAGAGCAATACCTTAAAACAGGAAAAGAAATTCTGAACCCGAACTGGCCCGAGGCGAAATGGAACGTGTCCGGGCTTTTTATCCATGATGCTGTGATCCAGACCCTTCTGTCGAATGCCATATCCCAATTTGGATGCCGGTTTGTCGAATCTGTGCATGGTGCGCCGCTGGTGAAATGGAACAGCGGAAGAATACAGAAAACCACGCTGCCCCCTGAAAATCTTGCAAAGGCATTTCGTCAGACGCTGCAAGAGTATGAGAAAATGGGGGTCGCTGTCTTTTACACCTTTTCCAACCATATAATAGACAAGGAAATGCTGGATGATCCGAGCTGCAATTTTATGCTGGCGCAACTGGCGGAAATCCACGGTGAGCAGGGCGGAATCATTCTTTCAAGCGAACTGCTGTCCGACTATATAAGAAAAAAATACCCCTGCCTGAAACAGATTTCCTCAGTTGTCAAAGTGACGATGGAAGAAGGAAAAGGAAAACTGGCGTATTATAAGCAGTCAGAAGCAAAATATGACCGGGTGGTGGTGCATCCTGATGATAATTTCAATATGGAGCTGCTGGGAAAACTTGACCCCGGAAAGGCGGAAATACTTGTAAATGAACCCTGCCTGATCAACTGTCAGACGCGAAAGCAGCATTACGCCCTGTATTCGGAATTCAGCAAATCTCTGGAAATCTCACCTGAGGAACTGCGTGAGTTTGAAGACAACGTATGCAAATCTGTCCCGTTTTACAAGCAAATTGATCATCAGGGGCCAAAAAGGCGAAATTGCAGCCTGACGGTATCGGAACTGAGGAATGTCTATAATATGGGATTCAGACATTTTAAAATACAGGGAAGAACTGATGCCCGTACCGTGTTCAAATATGATCTGACAAGATATGCATTCGAGCCGGATCACATAGCACCCCTGATGTTTAAATCGGACTGGCCCTCGTAGCCCCGGATTATAAAACTGTTTCAAAATTATTGCAAAACTGTTCCAAAACTGTTCCAAAACTGTTTCAAAACTGTT
>JAOZLU010000609.1 GCA_029934695.1 Desulfobacterales bacterium
ACACTTCCGGCGACGACGCTTATGATTCCGTGGCGGACAGGATCGTCACCGTGACCACTGCGGATAACGATGTCGCAGGCTTCACCGTGTCCGAAACAGCGGCATCGGTGAACGAGTCCGGGACAGAGGACACATTCACGGTCGTTCTGAACACCCGGCCCTCTTCGGACGTGAGGATCGGCATCACCAGCAAAGACACCGGCGAAGCCGCGGTCAGCCCGGGCAGCCTCACCTTCACATACGGCAACTGGGACAAAGCTCAGACCGTGACCGTGACCGGGGTGGATGACGCCTGGGCGGACGGCGAACAGACCACGGCCGTCATCCTGGCCGTCAGTGACACTTCCGGCGACGACGCTTATGATTCCGTGGCGGACAGGATCGTCACCGTGACAGTGACCGAGACAGCAAATGTCGCACCGGAAATCACGGGACAGGACACACTGACCACGCTGGAGGAGACCGCGCTGGAAATCACCCTGAGCCATCTGACCGTGACGGATCCGGACAGCACCTTTCCGAACGATTTCACGCTCACGGTTCAGGACGGAGAGAACTACACCCGCACGGGCAGCGCTGTCACACCTGCGGATGACTTCAGCGGGACGCTGACGGTTCCGGTGACAGTAAATGACGGAACCGATGACAGCGATATCTTCAGTCTCAGCGTAACAGTGTTCGCCAAAAAGGATATTGTGTTTGGCGGCACAGCGGCCTTTTCCGTGAAAGCGGACGCAGACAGGGACAGCACAGTCTCAGCAGGAGACACCCTGATCTGCATGGTAAACATTCCCAACACCGGGAGTGACGATGCCGAGGATGTGGTTTTCACCCTGCCGATCCCCGGAAATACAGTATATGGCGCGGGTACGCTCACTCATATGGTGACTGTTTCCGATGCCGGAACTCTGCTGGCCAGCGGAAACACAGTGCGCGACACAGACTCCGGCACAGCTTATTACGACGGGGATCAGATTGAGTGGCAGGGGGATATTCCCGCTGGCTCCGGACTCAGAATGTTCTTCGATATCACGGTGGATGACGATGCACAGGCCGGGGACACGGTGACAGCCCAGGGAAACCTGTTCTATGATTTGAACGACGACGGGAAAAACGAGGCAGAGGCCCTGATCGACGGAAACAGCGTGACAGGCGACAATCCAGCGACCACCCCGATACTCGATGCGTCGGACACCGACAGCGACGGGATCCCGGACTGGTGGGAGGATCAGCACGGCATGAATCCCGATTATCCGGATGATGCCGCTGCCGACAGCGACGAAGACGGCCTGAACGCCCTGTGCGAGTTCCTCGCAGGAACCGAGCCTGACTTGGCTGACAGCGACTACGACGGCGTGACTGACCGTGAAGAGACTGACGCTGGAACCGGGTTTGCGGACATGTCCGACGCTGACAGCGACGGGATCCCGGACTGGTGGGAAATCCGTCACGGGCTGGAACCATATGATCCCGGAGATGCGGACCGTGACGCTGACCGCGACAGCCTGAGCAATCTGGATGAGTTCAGCGTGGGAACCGATCCCAACAGCGCGGACACCGACGGGGACAGCTTCAGCGACAGGGATGAGGTGGACACCGGGAGCGATCCCGCGGACAGACTCTCCGGCCCCGCAGGCAGTTACCACGATGCGGATTTCATGCTCAGAGATCATGAAATCGGCCTCTCGGAACTGCTCCGCATGATCCAGATCTATTCCGGCACCGACTATCATTGCGATGCGGCCGGTAAAGACGGATACGGTCTCGGAGAATATGGGGCGCAATCATCCTGCATAAGACACAGTGCTGATTACAAGCCCCGGGACTGGAAAATCAACCTGAACGAACTGCTGCGGGTGATCCAGTTCTACAACGTGGGCGCATATCATCCGGATGCGGACGGAGAAGACGGGTTTGCCCCCGGACCAGGATAACATTGCTGATTCTGACGGATTTTGTGATATGATCCCCCGCGGTTTGCCGCAGACATGCGCGGACAGGGACCCTCCCCGCGAGCGAAGCCCCATACGGTCTCACGGGTCTCATGCATGTCCGCGTCAGTCTGCGCGGGTCTGCGGCTTGTGACGGACATAATGGGGGCCAAATCTCCGCGACCACAAAATCCGTTAGAACCAGTAACATCTGATTCTAACGGATTTTGTGGTATGATCCCCGCGGTTTGCCGCAGACCCACGCAGAGAGAAAGAACTGAAACCATGCCCGGGTTTTTTGGCTTCATGAACGGATATCCGCGCCAGCATATATCTGCTTTGACAGTATTGCACCGAATACTGCCAAAGTAAACTGTAAACCGTAAGGTGCAAACTCTCGTATTAAAAGCCAATCTTTTTATCTTGAAAAAAAAATTGGAAAAAGGCTTGAAAAGCTTGTGAAAGTATGTCATACAGAGGATAGAAGTAAGAAGTAACATGGATACAGAATTGTCAAGCATTAACAAAATATTTTGGAATATGGGCAGAAACATCATTTTAAGCGCGTTGTTCAGACCCTTGGGCCAGTTCACAGTCATTAGAGACTGTTTCCATCTTTATGTTTCCGTTCCCTGATCTTGCCCAGACATATCTTCATGCGCGACCTTCCGCCGAAACCGGAAAAATCGGGCAGAGCATTCTGCAAAGCGGATTTTTATCAGATGGAAAGCCGGGAACGGCAATTCAGAAACTTGGAGACTCAGGGAGGTGATTATGACAGAACTTTTATCAAAAGCCTTTGAGAAGGCGGAAAAACTTCCGAAAAAGATTCAGGATGAAATCGGAAGGAATCTGTTGAAAGAGATTGCCGGCGGGCCGCAATGGGATGAGACCGGCAAAACCCGCGGCAGGTCTTCCCAGCCGGCGGATCCGGAACTGACACGTCAGGCACGGGAAGCCTCCGTGCTGCTGACGGATGAGCTGAACCGCCTCGATGCAGGACAGCGGCAGGACCCGGTTACGCTGCAGGGATTTGAGAACCGGGCAGAATCCCTGCTTGCGGATGATCCCGCTGAGGCGCATCGGTTGCTCGGCGCGGTCGCGGCCTTCAGGCAGGATGTCCGTGAGATGCACGATCACTACTGGAACGCCCTGAGACATGCTCCCGGGGATCCGCTGATATTTCATAACTATTCGCAGTCTCTCGGCAGGCTCGGGTTTCTGACAGATGCGCTCAGGTATGCCGAACTGGCCTGCGAATCGGCTCCGGACAGTCCGGAATATCTCGCCGGCCTGATCCGTGCCACATCAGATCTGGGATATATGTTCCGCTGCCGCGAACTGATCACAAGATGGAACCGGTCCGCGGAAACCGGACATCCTCTGTCTGATGTGATCGGGAAGGCGGTGAAGGTGATGGAGGCATACGAAATCGCTGACAGGGACGCTGAACAGATCCACGGGATGGCAGCCCGGTTCCTCCGGGAGCGGGATGTGTCTGTGCATCAGAGACTTTACAAGATAATGGGGCGCAAAGGCTCGGAGTGGATCTGGTGCGGATATGAGCTTGACATAAATGATGAGCGTCTTCTGATCGAACTGCAATATCAGTTCAGCCGGCAGTCACACGCAGTGCCCTCAAAGATTACAGAACCTTTTGATATCGAGTTTCTTTTTGAGGGATCAGCGCCGACCATGATATCTGATGAGGAGATTGAGATGCAGATAGCAGAATATGAAAAACAGTATGGCATGACTTCGGAGGAGTTCATGCGGCAGATGAGGGAGGGGACCGCTCCTGATGAATTTGAGACAATGTCCTGGATGATATCGCTGAGAACGCTTCAGGATGAATATTCGGATATTTTGAAACCAGGGATTCGGAGGAGGTCTTAGTGGTGAAATTCAAAGATATCCGAAAGTATCATTTTCATGTAAGACACAGGGCTGCCGCAAGCGGCTGTACCGACGACTGGAATTCGATAAACTACACAGCAGCGAGTCGAAAAAAGGGCACTGTCTGGGCCATGCCGCTTAAATTCAGGGACGGATCATCACTGCGCTTTGAAGAGGAGATTCTTATTGATGATGACGGACTTGCTCACCGGCCCTCGTATGCTTACCATTATGAGGGACCGGAGAGTCATTTTCATTTCCGCTATGACCGGGACCCGGAAC
>JAOZLU010001129.1 GCA_029934695.1 Desulfobacterales bacterium
GATGTTTGATGTTGGATGTTTGATGTTTGATGTTGGGTGTTATGCCGCCTGAATTCTGTGCCGGCTGAAAGCGGCACAGAAAAAAAGTCGTCAGGAATGTCCCGGTGGCATGAGTCTATATGTTAGTATTAAACAATTATGGTGTTCCAAATGAATAAATTTACATTCATAGACCTTTTTGCCGGGATTGGTGGATTTCATGTGGCTGCAAAAAACAATGGTGGTAAGTGTCTTTTTGCCAGCGAAATAGACCAATACGCCAAAGAAGCATATACTGCCAATTACAATTTACAGCCTTATGGCGATATTACACAAATTAATTCCATTAATATACCAGCGCATGATTTACTTTGTGCAGGGTTCCCATGCCAGCCATTCAGCATTATTGGCAATCGTCTTGGGTTTGATGATATGAGAGGAACATTATTTTTTGAAATAGCTCGTATATTGCAAGCTAAAAGACCTTCAATGCTCGTTCTTGAAAACGTCAAACAACTTTCAACTCACAATAGAAAGAAAACAATCACTCGTATTTTACAATCACTCAACACACTTGGCTATAAAATTTATTGGAAAGTAATCAACGCTTTAGATTGCGGTATCCCTCAAAAAAGAGAAAGGACTATAATTGTTGGTTTTTCAGATCATTCAGTTGACTTTTCCTGGCCCAAAAAAATCAATAATTTTCAGCCATTGTCCAGCATTTTGGAAGCTGAAGTTGACGTAAAATATTTTGCCAGTGACAGAATTCAAAAGAAGAGAATACTCAAGCATGAAAGCAAATATCATCCTGCAATATGGCATGAAAATAAAAGTGGTAATATATCAAGTTATCCTTATTCATGTGCTCTTCGGGCTGGTGCTTCATATAATTATTTATTAGTTGATGGTAAAAGAAGACTGACCCCACGAGAAATGCTTAGATTACAAGGTTTCCCTGAAACATTTAAAATAGTTTGCTCAGATTCACAGACGCGTAAACAGGCAGGAAATGCTGTACCCGTACCAATGATTGAAGCAGTAATAAAAGAGGTTTTACATGCAACGACCCAAGTTGAAAGACAACAAGCACAGAATAGGAACAGAGTTATACCCATTGGCAGAAATCCCAAAAGAAGTGATTTACGAGATCGGCAAGTGGCTTGTTTATAGAGCATACGCATAAACTCACAGACGGGTTGTAAGGATTAAAAAAAA
>JAOZLU010001130.1 GCA_029934695.1 Desulfobacterales bacterium
GAAAATTTGCAGACAGTTCTTATCTGCTTAATGATTGTGAACCTGCCCAAGGGTCTGAACAACGCGCTTAAAATGATATTTTTCATCCGGAGTCTCCAATATATTTTGCTGATGCCTGACAATCCTATATCCACACTACTTCTATTTTCTGTATGACATACTTCCACGAATCTTTCAAGCCTTTTTTCAATTTTTTTCAAGTTCTGATGAAAACTCGTCAGTCATAAGTTCTCGTAACACGCTGAAATCATTAATAGCTGAAAAATGGTATGCTCTGTGTCAATCATTTCAGATAATTATCGAAATGCTTTTCAGAACTTCCGGAGAACTTATGACGAGATGAAAAGATTGGCTCTTAAAACGAGAGAGTGCCAAAATCCGGCGGCTCGGATTTAACAATCCGGGCCGAGCACCTCTTTCCGCTCCCGTCGGATTGCCAAATCCGGCGGCTCGGATTTAACAATCCGGGCCGAGCACCTCTTTCCGCTCCCGTCGGATTGCCAAATCCGGCGGCTGAGTTTACACTTTACAGTTCACTTTGCCAACATTCAGGGATTTATTCTGTCTGCAAAATTTTCCGCAGCGCAGCCAGGTTCTCATCCTCGTCAAACACAGCCCGGGCCGGAACCTTGAAACCGTCAACCACATCGCTGTGTATCATTCCTGCCCGGACTTTCAGGGATAATTCATAAACACCGCTTTCCAGCACATATTTCTCAATCGTCTTCCCGGCAGGATCAATAATCCAATACTCACCCACACCGTGAGCTGCATAGTCCATAAATTTGTCGAACCTGTCGTTCTTTTCCGTACTCGGGGAAAGCACTTCTGCCACGAAGTCAGGCGGAGGGAATTTCATCTGTCCTTTTGTGAAGAGGTCGGATTTGGCCCGTGAAAAGAAACAGATATCCGGTTCGTAATCGTTCCGTGAGAAACAGGTCAGAATTTTCTCATGTCCCACAAATCCGAGACGATGTGCGGAAACATAAGTCTGCAAAAGGGTGCAGAGGAACACAGAGGCTCTGTTATGTTCGATCTTCACAGGAGAGTGGATTACCGTTTTTCCGTTAATGAACTCTGCTTTCTGATCCTCCCTGATTTCATTGTAAAAACGCTGCCGTATATTAAGGAGGAGACTGTGGCCTTTATGTACAAAGCTAAACTTACTCTTCCGGATTATTATTTATTAATTTGATT
>JAOZLU010000098.1 GCA_029934695.1 Desulfobacterales bacterium
ATAACGTCGCAATTTCAGGCATATGCGTAGCGTCACAATTTGATACCATAACAGATCATTGTCAGCGAATCAAGAAAACTTCTCGCACTGAAGTATTTTCGGGAAAAGACGCTTTCCCTGAGAAAAGCGACAGCGCTTTCAGGACTGTCCAAATGGAATTTTATCGACTATCTGGGCAAAAACAATATTCCGGTCATTGACTATGATGACGATGAAATCGTCCGAGAGTTCGAGGCAGTGGAAGAAATCATAAGAGAATTGGCATTTCCGCCATTAGTTTGTATTCAAAATTGAAAAGGAGATATCAAAAATGTTTCGCAAAATAACTTGTATAGCCATCGTTTTGACTTTAGCGGCATTGCTCTGCATACAAGCGTGCAAGTCATCTTCATGTGTAAAAAAAGACGGATCCGGAGAACAAAAACCGTGTTCTGAAGAGTTAGGGGAAAAGCTCTCATGGGCGGAGAAACTCGTATATGTTCCTCCTCTCCCGGAGTGCAAAGAGAAGGATGGTGAGATATATGGCAAGATTGGGAGATTCCGGCATCGCTGGTGGCATTACTATAAGCGGGCCTTGTCTTATATGGAAGGGGGTTTTTGGGATGAGGCTGAGAAAGACCTGAAGAAGGCGATTCACCAGCGAGGCGAAGATCAATGGGATGCTCGGACTTATGGGATGCATTTTATTGATTATTTTCCGAACCGGGAATTAGGAATAATTCACTATTATCAAGCAAAGAATGCCTATGACCAGACAAAAAATAAGGAAGAAAGGAATCTGGCAATTGACAAAATCAAGGATGCAAGGGATGAGTTAAAGCGTTCTTTAAAGCAAGCCCCTAACGCAAAAGCATTGTTTTACCTCAAACTTGCCTACCAGGATCTGCCAGCAAATGAAAAACCTTCTCCTGTGATTACTATCTGTGATTGCGAGAAATTACAAGATGGAGAAGTGAAAAAATTATCGAATCTTTTACCTGCAAAAAATAATCCGGTGACGCTTTGTGGAAAAGTCACTGATATAAAAGGTGAATATATAAAATCTGTGTATATAAGCTCAGGAAATATCAGAGAACCTCTTTTTTTGTTGAATAGCAAAGACGACTTGGAACGAGCAAAGGATGTACGATTTGAGAAACAGTTCTCTCTTTCACATGGTATTCACCCTATTACAATTGAAGCTGAAAGCATAACCGGCAAATTCGCAAAAAAAGAATTGAAAATACAGATGAACACGATAGACCGTGTTGCTATGATTGATAAACAGACTTTCGATGATGGAAAAGTTGCCGTTAGCGGTTTTTTCAAAAATGAAGCCGGAATTTCTGAACTTTTTGTAAACGGGAAAGCCGTTTCCATACAACAAGGCAAAGAAGTTTATTTCAATAAAATAATAACAGACACTGTGGTTGATAAGTCTATTGAACTGGCGGCTTATGATGATTCAAAAAATAAGATATATAATGGATACTTACATCTTTCAGATACAACTAAAAAGCCCATCCTGCTTGCCTCAGCGACTTCATCCGTCGGAAACGTACTTGTTGCTAATGGATATAATGACAACATATTTCCAAATCATCTTCAAAAAACTGATACCACTCCGCCAAATATAGAAATCACTAATTTGGCCAATCGTGAAGAAAAATCCCAGAAATTTTTCAGGATTGAAGTGAAGGTAACAGATCATACAGATATTGAAGAACTTTTCTTTAATAAAGAGGACATTTTGAAACAGATAAATCCAGAAAGGCTGAAAGAAGTTGAAGCTGTCAAGTTTTATTGTCAAATTGATCTCAATAAAGAAAACAGAGAGGGGCATCAACCAAACATGATCGTTGCAACTGATAGTGCAGGTAATAAATCAAGGAAAATTATATCCATCGTTCCTCCAGAAACACAGATCGCTCAGGCCCCAGTAATCAGGCTCGGCAATTTATCGGATGGTGATAGAAAAATACCATTTACTTACACTGTGGAAGGGGAAGTGGAATTTGATAAAGAGCTTGAATTTTTAAAGATTAATAATACTATAATCCCTATTCAGGGACAGGAAGGAAATGTAATTTATTTTTCTTCCAACCTGATTGATTTAGAAAAGGAAAGAAATACGATAGAAGCTGTGGACAAAGAAGGTAACAAAACGATTCTTAATATTCTTACCAGAAATATCTCTGCTAATGAAGGAGAAATATCTCTGGAGATTGAACCTAAAGATACAAATGTTGATGTAGGGCTAAAAGAGGATGGTCTGCATATAAAAATAATGGATAACAGCAGTATCAGCTCCGTCAAAATCAACAACAGAGAGCTTAAAAAATCTGAGAACAGGGAAGGAAAAATAGATGAAGATTATATTTACGCTGTTATTCCAATTGTTGACAGCCGGATAAATCTTGAAATCATTGACAGAGAAGGCAATAAGAGAACAGAATTTTATGATATAGGACAAAATAAAGTTAAAAAGCGCGTGGTTGTGGTCGAAGAAACTCTTTTTGTAAAGTTCAGCCCTCATAAAGTCTCAACAAGAGAGAGTCGTTTGAAGCTTTTTGTGTCTTCCTTTTTTTCACAAGAAGATGATACGAACTATCAAGAAAGATTTCATAAGTCTTTGAGGGAGAAGCTTGATTCGATAAAACCGTTTGGCAATGATATTAGACGATTTCAAATAAGTAGCTGTAAAGATGACCGAGTGAGACAATTGTTCGGTAATTTGTTAAAAGAGTCTCTTGCTTCAAGATTAGAACAATTATCCAAAGCGGACGACAATGTTGTGTCTGGAAGACTTATCATAGATGGAGAAATTAAAAGAGGCAATATATGGTATCCTGAATTAGGTGTCGAAAATCAATTTGGCATCTTGATTAAAGTTAGGCTAAAGGATAGACAAGAGAGTCTATCTATGGATGCAAAAGAACTACCAAGCGTGATAGATGCTTTTATTGCTCTTATCAAAAGAACAGATGATTCTGGAAAGATAGTAACTGTTTTTCCTCTTGTTAAAGGTCCACCATCTGAAGATCAGCACAGCAATAGCGGGCCGTCTAAATATGATGAAGATATGGCATTGAAAGACTTAGCTGAATATGTGGCAAATAAAATCAGTGTTGAGTTCCCTTTTTTGGTTGGTGAGATAACAGATGATTCTGATGTTGGAGATGGGAAAATTGTCACCGATATTAAAAATCCGAAACTCAAAATCCATTACCCAATTTTAGCTTATAAACCAGAAGGGAACTCCATGATAGGTGCTTCGATAATAGAAAAATCCCATCGAAAATCAAAAGCCCAGATTCTTAATCTTGAAAATCATGGAAGATATGTTCCTGCTAAAGGTGATAAGGTGATAACTGAATAATGAATGGCGATATCTGCTTTTACCTTGAACACGGCAAACAACTTATGATATTTCTATCCATTAAATTAATCTTTATTACATTGGAAAATTCTCCTTTTTCTACAATCCCATCAAGCTTAAAATCTGTTTTCTCCGTAGGTAAAAAATAATAGCTATTTTTGTTAAACGAAAATTTTTTTTCTTTAAAATAACCATAATAAGGCGTTTTCTCCCCGCCTTTCTGCCTAATTATTATACCATCCTCGCAATGATCAATTTTCCATATAAATTTAGTGGGACTATTTTTTAACGAACATATCCACTTACCTAACAAGGATGATACAGCTAGCGTGTTATGTATTTCAATGGTATCGTAGGGATCTGAGGGCGTATCTTTGTTATAATTTATTTTATTACTTTTGTGCCAACAATCGTTATCAACAATATCAACACGTTTGCAAAACCTATCAAAGCCTATTTCACACAATGTACACAATGTTCCCTCAGAAAGAATAGGAAAATCAGAATCTCGAACAAATAATAATTCAGGATCATATGTGATAAGAAGTTCTGTATTTTTCTTTTTTATAAAAAATGGGTATTCAAATTCAAATTCAAACTCAAATTGAGCCGAAGATAGAACAAATTTTCCATTCTCATCTGTCTTGGTTGAAGCTATCACTTTATCTTCTTCTTTTATCAATTTTATTTCTGCTATGTGCTTTTCACCTTTAAAATCAATTCTACCAATGATTGTATGATAGTAAACAACAATAGGTATTATAAAATAAATTATACCCATAATCATTATAAACAGTTGAATTATGCGACGATGCTTGTCCCACCAATTTTTGATGGATTCCTTTCCATATCGGAAGAATATAAAACCGAGTAAAAATGCGATTAATGTTGTTACACTTCCTAACCAGTTAAAGTAGTATTCAGATCGGGGGTGAATATAAATTGGAAGAACAATTATTATCAACACACTTGATGAAACTATTGGTTCAAGTATTATGCGCCTCCACCACGAAATCGTGACTTCTTTTTTTAAGTCCTCCGATTTTGAAAAAATATAAAAAATCAAGGTGGAGACAAGGGCCATTATACTTACTGTGCTTGCAATAATGCTAAACCATTCTGGCTTAATGACTAATGAGGAAAAGAATACGATGCTCGGAATTCCCATTGCCATCCACAGGCTCATTTGTTTGCCTTCATTTTTGTCAGGCATTTGTTTGTCTTCAGGCATTTGTTTGCCTTCATTTTTGTCAGGCATTTGTTTGTCTTCATTTTTGTCAGGCATTTTTATCCACCATGCTTTTAAAAATCTATTTATTGGCATACATTTGAATTTTTGGATTCCCGCGTCCACAAGAATGACCAAAATCAAGATTTCATATTTATAGGGCATGGCAGGAGATGTCAATCATTTTGTATGTTGACACTTTTAAAAAACCATGATAGTTAAATGAAGCATTAGGAAATCAGAAATAATCAACGCATTCAAGCAATTCATCAACAACCGGACAGATTAAAAAACGATCTGTCCAAAAGAGAAAGGTCTGATTAATGAAACAACACATCCATCCAATTTGCAAGTTCACTGTATCTGTTTTCTGTTCTCTCTTCATAATTTTCACCAGTTATCCGAATCCCTGCTTTGCCGAGACCCGCAGAATCGAAATCCCCTCATCCCCCAACCCGGTCGGTTCAGGAGCCAGGGCCCTCGGCATGGGCGGCGCGTTCATCGCGGTGGCGGACGACGCTACCGCTGCCTCATGGAACCCGGCCGGGCTTCTCCAGTTGGACCTGCCTGAAATATCGGTGGTACTCGACGGATTTCATCGCATAGAAGATAACACATTCGGGAACCAGCCGGACAATGCCTCTGGTCCCCAGACTGTCTCCAAGGCGGGTATCAATTATCTCAGCGCAACATACCCGTTCAGCCTGTGGGGCCGGAACATGAACTTTTCCCTGAACTACCAGCATCTTTACGATTTCACCCAGAAATGGAATATTCCGCTTGAATTTGAAGAAGAATATGAGTCAGAACGGCGGACTGAGGATCACCAGCAGGAGGGGAGGCTCTCTGCTCTGGGTATTGCTTATGCTGTTCAGGTGAATCTGAACCTCTCCTTCGGGTTCACTTTGAATATATGGGATAATGACCTGACCGGAAACGAATGGGAGCAAAAGGCATATTCATACGGCTCCCTGACTGTGAAACCACCTGACGGGAATGGCGACCGTGCCGGGGAATCTTATGCAAAGGAACTCAAACTGCCGTTTGGGATTTCCAGCGTTGACAAATATTCATTCAGCGGGATTAACGCAAATTTCGGCATCTTATGGGAGAAGTATTATCAGAAAGGCAAAAAACTCTCCATCGGCGCAGTGTTCAAGATGCCCTTTACTGCGGATTTGGAGCATGAAGCATCATCATGCTCGCTTAATCCGGGTGATAGTGAACCGAATTGCCCGCATCCTTCCGAAGAGAGTGCGAGCCTGAAAATGCCCATGTCCTACGGCATCGGCGTTGCCTACAGATTCTGCGATGAATTTATCGCTTCCCTGGACCTTTACAGAACCGAATGGGACGACTGTATCCTCACAGACACAAATTTCAAAGGAGAGAGAAAGAGCAGATCACCCATCACCGGCAAGGAGCCTGATGACGTTGATCCCACGCATCAGATACGGGCAGGACTCGAATATCTGATCATCGGCTCAGAATATATCTTCCCCCTGCGTATGGGAGCCTTTTACGATCCCGCACCAGCCGAAGGAAGCCCTGATGATTTCTTCGGCTTCAGCATCGGCTCCGGTATCGGAGACGGGGAATGCTTCGCCTTTGACATTGCGTATCAGTATCGCTTTGGAAACGATGTCAGAAAGTTCATGCTGGATAACCTTGACTTCTCCCAGGATGTAAAGGAACACACAGTTTATGCGTCCGTTATCATATATTTTTAATTCGGTGAATTCCTCTTTGACGATCAGGGGATAGCCAAGAATAAGGCTGATTCTAACGCTTTTTTTGTGGTATCGGGAAATATGACACCGGATCAGAGGATGAAACGGATATCCGTCCTGGTTCGCCGGCATGTTCCGGACCGGGAAAATCCGTTTCATCCTGAAATCCGCTGTCATATTTCGGAACCACAAAATCCGTCAGAACCAGTATTATTCTATGTTTCTGACAAAATACTGAGGATATGAATAACTTCCTCCAAGCCGATTTTTCCATCACCGTTTATATCGCCACTGCATATATGATCGGTGTCGAATCCTGCGAGAACCCGCAGGCTCAGAACAGCATCCCCGACATCAACAGTTCCGCTGCCGTCAAAGTCGAGAGTCGTTCCGCCGGTGACGGTTATCAGTGTGGGATCGGATACTGTCACCAGTCCATCCGTGTTCCTCGCGTAAAAGATGATTCTGTACTCCCCGTTGCAGGCAAAGTTTTCATAAGAGCCAGTAAAGATACCGTCGAGAACATTCTCGGTATCCTCATCAGTAAGATCAACAGTCGGGAGCCTTACCTCCGGGGCTTCAAGGTCTTCAACCACGTCCGGCGGTCTGTAATTGGGCGGTTCTATCACCGCCCATATATCAGTCCGGGCTGAATGATCCGGGAGGGTCACATTCAGTTCCACCGAGGTGTCTGCACTGATAGCGAGGCTTTCCGTCTGCTCCTGAATCTCCGGGTACAGAGACGCAATCCCGAAGTCGCCCACCAAGTAGTCCTCACAGAGCGGGGCTTCCCGGGGTGCTATTTTCGGCATCATCCGGTTGTAAGGTGTCCCGCAGGCTGTCAGTTGATCTCTGGCCGAACTGAAACTTTCACAGAAGGTTTTCCCGCTGTAGAGCTTATCCATGAAAAACTGGGTGAAGGAGATTCGGCCATTCCGCCCTATATATGCATCCTTCTCATCAGTGCAGGTGATGATCATACGGTCGGAAGCGGCTGCTGACAGACTGTCCGAAATCTCAGAACTGGCTTCTTTCAGAACGTCTGCAAAGCTGCCTGACTTGCAGGCTTCCATCAGGACGATCACATCTCTGCCAGTATTCTTCTGAAAAGTTGAAAGCGAAGCATTCAGTTGTTCCGCTGAGATAATCTCACACGGAAAAACTTGAAAAGTGAGCATTCCACCGTGGTTAATCAGAACCAGGTAAAGCGGCCCCGTGCTGGACTGATCCGCTGCCCAGGGTGGTGCTGCGCTTGACTCTGGGCTGGTTTATCCAAGCCCTTTGGGGTAAATTTATAACGTCACTCTCCGGTTGCTGCGAACACCGGTTTTACTGTAACCCGGGTTTTCTTATCCATGTAATCCTTCTCATACTTCTCCCGGTATTCATCCGGGATGTCTTCCACGAACACGATCAGCCAGATCACGGAGAGTTTCAGGGACTTTCCGTACCTGGCGGCCTGTTTCAGGGACTCCCTGTAATTACTCTCATCGGTGAAACTTTTCAGTTCCAGCCCGTACCGTGTTCCCCCGTACTCGATGATCAGGTCTATCTCGCCGTTGCCCGTGGGAAACTCGGGCCACACCCGGGCTTTTTTGCCTGCGAAAAACCCTTTCAGAAATTCGTACAGATTGAAATGATAGACCGCCTCGGTGACCCGCAGGTCTTTTCGCCTAGGCGCATCTTTCAGGAGCCACTCCCGGTTTTTCCGAAGATATTTCTCATATCTCCGTATAAGGCTGCCGATATGAAGTCCCCCGGGTGTGAAGATGTCCGACAGATCATCAAACAGCTCAATCAGCCTGCCCATGTCAGGGAAAAGTTCCCGGGAGAAATAGTTGAAGAGGCGTTTCTGCACAAAGGGGCTTGAGAATCTCACATAAAGATCGTCATCCGTCTCCTCAGTGTCAATCACGCCGTTCATATACAGAAAATTCAGGTCCGGATCATCAAATGCGAATGCGACCTTCTGATCGGTTCTGAAGAGTTCCAGCACGACTTCCCTGTACGGCGTCTGTTTTGCCTTGCTGATGATGTTGATGACGTTGTTGTTGGGAAGGGCTTTGACCGCCATTCTGAACACATATCTGAAATGCCTCATTGTAATGGGTTCTCCGGGTGTTTTGTTGTAGGTCTCGGTGAGCAGTTCCCCGAACCAGGAGACCAGCCCGGGCTGCCCCCGGGTTTCGTAAAACACGCTGTCAGTCACCTCCTGTTCCACCTTCTGCCCGCTCTCCTGTTCATACCATCCGAACATGGCGGAGACCTCCTCATCCGTCAGGTTCGGGATGTTCACGCTCCGCTGGACATTGAACGGCGATCCCTTGGCATTTTCCACACCGAGCACGGCCCTCACGCCGATCAGGGCCACCGCGTGGAGCAGATACTCCTTTTGGCCTGACGGGGCAGGATCCTCTCTCCGGATATTGTAGATGTTCCGGAATACTCCGGCAAAGCCGGCGATGGACTCCTCGGTCAGTGCGTCGAATTCATCCATGATCAGGATGAGCGGCTTCTTTATCGCCTCTTTCAGAAACAGGGTGTGAAAGTCATTCATTCCGCTGACAGAGGCATTTTCGATATTCAGTTTCCGGATCAGGTCTTCGCCGATGGCAGCGGCAATTCTGTCAGCGTCCTTCATCATCTTGAGATGCTCGAGATTGAGTTTCAGAACGTGGAACCTGTCATCCTCCCACAGTCTCCACAGAACCTCCCGCATGATCCAGGACTTGCCGCACTGGCGGGGTGCCCAGATTGTGATGTAATGACCGCCATCATCCATGTCTTCTCCCACAAGCTGGCGGCAGGCCTGCGTGATCAGTTCTTCTCTCGGAACATAATAATGCAGTTTTTTGCTTACAGAGCCATAAGATGAAAATTTTCTCATTTTATCATGTCCTCCTTTTCCCAGGGTGACGCTGCGCTTGATCCTGGGCTGGTTTGTCCAAGCCCTTTGGGGTAAATTTATAACGTCACTCTCCGGTTGCTGCGAACACCGGTTTTACTGTAACCCGGGTTTTCTTATCCATGTAATCCTTCTCATACTTCTCCCGGTATTCATCCGGGATGTCTTCCACGAACACGATCAGCCAGATCACGGAGAGTTTCAGGGACTTTCCGTACCTGGCGGCCTGTTTCAGGGACTCCCTGTAATTCCTGTCATTGGTGAAGCTTTTCAGTTCCAGCCCGTACCGTGTTCCTTCGTACTCGATAATCAGATCAATCTCGCCGTTGCCCGTGGGAAACTCGGGCCACACCCGGACCTTCTCGTTTGCAAAAAATCCTTTCAGAAACTGGTACAGATTGAAATGATAGACCGCCTCGGTGACCCGGAGATCACTCCGCCTGGGCGCATCTTTCAGGAGCCATTCCCGGTTTTTCCGAAGGTATTTCTCATATCTTAGGATCAGATTGCCGATGCGAAGCCCATTTTCCGTGAAAATGTCCGCCAGATCATCGAAGGGTTCAAACACTTTGCCCATGTCAGGGAAAAGTTCCCGGGAAAAATAGTTGAAGAGGCGTTTCTGCACAAAGGGGCTTGAGAACCTCACATAAAGATCGTCATCCGTCTCCTCTGTGTCAATGACACCGTTCATATACAGAAAATTCAGGTCCGGATCATCAAATGCGAATGCGACCTTCTGATCGGTTCTGAAGAGTTCCAGCACGACTTCCCTGTACGGCGTCTGTTTTGCCTTGCTGATGATGTTGATGACGTTGTTGTTGGGAAGGGCTTTGACCGCCATTCTGAACACATATCTGAAATGCCTCATTGTAATGGGTTCTCCGGGTGTTTTGTTGTAGGTCTCGGTGAGCAGTTCCCCGAACCAGGAGACCAGCCCGGGCTGCCCCCGGGTTTCGTAAAACACGCTGTCAGTCACCTCCTGTTCCACCTTCTGCCCGCTCTCCTGTTCATACCATCCGAACATGGCGGAGACCTCCTCATCCGTCAGGTTCGGGATGTTCACGCTCCGCTGGACATTGAACGGCGATCCCTTGACATTTTCCACACCGAGCACGGCCCTCACGCCGATCAGGGCCACCGCGTGAAGGAGATACCGCTTCCCCTTCGAGGATGCCGGATCCTCCCGCCGGATGTTGTAGATGTTCCGGAATATTCCGGCAAAGCCGGCGATGGCCTCCTCGGTGAGCGCGTCGAATTCATCCATGATCAGGATGAGCGGTTTTTTCATGACCCCTTTCAGAAACAGGGTGTGGAAGTCGTCCATCCCTTTCACAGAGATGTTTCCGATACTCAGGAGACTGTTCAGCTCCCCGCCGACGGCAGCGGCAATTCTGTCCGCGTCCTTCATCATCTTGAGATGCTCGAGATTGAGTTTCAGAACGTGGAACCTGTCATCCTCCCACAGTCTCCACAGAACCTCCCGCATGATCCAGGACTTGCCGCACTGGCGGGGTGCCCAGATTGTGATGTAATGACCGCCATCATCCATGTCTTCTCCCACAAGCTGGCGGCAGGCCTGCGTGATCAGTTCTTCTCTCGGAACATAATAATGCAGTTTTTTGCTTACAGAGCCATAAGATGAAAATTTTCTCATTTTATCGTGTTCTCCTTTTTCCCAAGACGGCACTGTGCTGACCCTGGGCTGGTTTACAAATCCCTTCAGGTAAGGCGACTCTTCGCAAGGAGATAAAAGCCGCCTTTTCCAAGTTCTTACAGATCAATCAGAGCATCCCGTTCAGCAGTCGGGATGGCCGCATGGACATTCACAGCCATGACCTTGCCATTTTTACGCCCTTCGAATGTGTATTAAAATTGTTGTTTAAAAACCTCCTGATTATAACGGATGGGAGGCTGCAATTTCAGAGCGTCACGCCGACATGTCTCACACAGAGGCACAGAGAACACAGAGAAAAGGCGCGGAGGATAAAAGCGGGCACACTTATGTCCGGCTTCCAGACCGGACGGCCCCGCCGGTGTCTGACTCAGTAATTTCAGCAGGTTGTACCTCCCGCATCCGTTATAATCAGAAGATTTCAACATACCATCATATATAATGATACGCAAACATTTTTTTAATAACCATACGATTCGGTAAGCAACGCTGATGAGTTCGCGGCAGACATGCCGTCCGTTATCATATATTTTAATTCGGCAAATTCCCTTTTGATGACCAGGTCACAATAAACCATTAAAGTGACAACCTCCTGTCATTGCTGTAAAAATCCACAGCCCACAGGTTCAGTCGGACCTGAAAATTACAGGTCAGAGTTTTCAATTTCCTGAATATTTCTGATTTATGCCTCTTCCGCTGTCATTTTGTGCTTGAAAAATCTGCAATTTTCTGACATTAAAGACAGCAATTTGTCCAAGACAGGCTTTTTTTACATCTGTGTTTAACAACGAAAGGAGACAAAAATGGCTAAATTCAATTTTCAATCTTCAATCCTGCTGGCTGTCACCCTGGCCATAATAACATGCGGGTCTGCCGGATCAGCTTACGCTGACGGTCTTATGGTCACGGACAGACTTTGGATCAGGGCAGTCATTCAGACCGTTGAAAAAGGGGCTGTGGATGCGGTATGGGAAAAAGGCGGCGAAGATTTCACCGCAGCAGGGGATCGTGTGATCTGGGGATATTTTTATACCAGTCCGGATGATGTTGCCTGGGGAAGCCGGCAAAACCCGGATATGTTTGTAAAAATCTGGTTTGACCGCAACGGGCGGGTGGATGTCAACTTTTTCCATGTGTCGGTCCCCAATATAGAGGTATATTCAGCATATCCGTACAACGGAACCCCGGATCAGCACGGAACCACAACCCTGACAACACGGTACATCCGTCAGTATTATCTGGACGGGCAGAGCAGCATGAATGAAAATGACAGTGACGAAAATCCGTCCCCGGGAGATTTCCCCACGGGAAACCCGTCAGGATATGCCACCGTCAACGGTCTTAAAATCGGTGCCATAATTGACACCGTTGAAAAAGGCCCTGTGGATGCACTGTGGCACAAAGGGGGAAAAGGCACCACAGAAGGCGGCCATACAGTGCTTTGGGGATATTTCCATGCCAGCCCGGCTGATGTCACCTGGGGCAGCGTGAACAATCCTGACCTTTTTGTCAAAATCTGGTTTGACGCGGGCGGCAGAGTGGATGTCAGCTTTTTCCATGTTTCTGTGCCTGACATTGAAGTTTATTCTGATCTGCCCACAGAGGGAGACTATGATCAGAAAGGAACGGCAACACTGGACAGGCGATATATCCGGCATGAATATGAATATGCGCCCGGGGCCGTAATAAACGCTTTGCAGGCATTGGCAGATCAGGCAGTGGATGACAGTCAGGATATCCGCAACGGGGTGCTACTTGTGGAAACGCCTGATTTCAGATGGAAGGGTGCCGCCGGCATGGCAGACCCGGATAAGGGGACAGAGATGCTCCCGGATGACCAGTTCCGAAGCGCCAGCGTGGGAAAAACCTTGTGCGCCACGCTGGTGATGAAACTGGTGGAAGCAGGAAAGATTTCCTTAGAAGAAGAAATCAGTCAGTATTTGCCCGAGTCTGTCATGAACGGGCTGCATGAATATGATGGGAAATCATACAGTAATACCATCATCACCCGCCAGCTGCTCAACCACACCAGCGGTCTGCCGGATTATTTTTTCGACGGCCCTGCCAATGTTTACGGCATGTCTGATTTTATGACACTGATGCTTGAAATCCCGGATAAATTATGGGAACCGGAAGAAACCATTGAATATGCCAAAACAAACCTGACGCCGTTTTTTCCCCCGGGCCAGGGTTATCATTATTCCGACACCAATTACCAGCTGCTCGGTCTTATTATTGAAAGTGTGACGGACAAACCGCTGCATGAGGTCTATCATGAGTTCCTGTTCGACCCCCTGGGCATGAATCATACTTATATGGAATTTCGGGAGACGCCCAGACACAGCATTCCCGGAAGATCACTGTCCCATGTGTATATGGGCGATATTGATTACACGCATGTCACCGCTTATTCCGCAGGCTGGGCCGGCGGCGGCCTGGTGACAACGGCTGAGGACCTGAACCGGTTTATCCGGGCCTTTGCCGGAAATAAAATTTTCGATGATCTGCTTACCCGGGAGGAAATGTTCAACTGGGTGGACCTCGGGAACGGTGCCTATTACGGATTCGGACTGGAGCGTCTGGTATTTGACGAATTCGGGATACCTGACCTGGTCGGACTGGGAGAACTCTGGGGGCATAGCGGTTTTGGCAATTCCTTCATGTATTACTGGCCGGAAGAGGATATTTCGATTTGCGGAACACTGAATCAGGCAGTCATCGGAGAGGGAGAAGACCTTTCCTGGCTCATCCAGACTGTTTTGCCGGTCATGGTGACGCTTAAAGCAGATGGTGCCGGTCAGACCTGGACTGAGGCTTTTGACGCGCTCCATGAAAAAATTTCAGCGGAATATGCCTTTACCGAATGGAAAGGCATTGACTGGAACGCCAAATATGCGGAATTCCGGCCGCGTATTGTCAATGCTGAATCTGAAAAAGACGAAGCCGCCTATTATCTGGCTTTGCGTGAGTATGCCTACTCCGTTCCTGACAGGCTCATGTCTCTCTTTCCATACACCGGGAACGGAACCGCGATTGCTTCCAAAGTGACATACCAGCACATCGGCGGCAGTTACGGACTGGCGGTGATCGGTCTGGATGACGGGCGAATTCTTGCCCATGTCGTTTTGGATGGCGGCCCGGCAGATCAGGCCGGCATCCGGGTCGGAGCGGAGATATTGAAATGGAACGGACAACCCACCAAAACGGCGTTGGACAATGTGTCCGTGATATGGGCCGGCGAATCTTCATACAGCACGAACGAAGTTCGGCGGATCGAGCAATATCGCCTGCTGGGGCGGGCACCCATAGGCGAGCACGCGACCATCACTTTTAAAAATCAAGGGGTTATTCTGTCAACCACGGCAAAGCTGACAGCATTGGATGATAATTATGAAACATATATCCTCTCCAACTATTATGCCACGGAAAGAGAACTTGACATGCCTGTTAAATACAAAATCCTGCCGAGCGGGTATGGTTACCTGAAAGTCACTTATGCACCCGGCAAAGAAGACCCTGATTTTGACGCATTCATGACCCGGTACAGAGAAGCCATTCAGACCTTTTCGGATGACAAGGTGCCGGGGGTCATCCTTGATCTGCGGCGGAATAATGATGCCGACCGTGAAACCGCCGCGATCATGGCCGGTTTTTTTTACACGGAAGCCGCCCATTATGAAACTATAGAGATGTATGACCGGAAGTCAGGAAAATTCAAAATCGGGGACACTGTGGAAATATCGCCCCAGTCCCCTCATTATGACGGGCTGGTGAAGGTAATGGTGGGACCGGGATGCATCGGCCCAGGAGAAGGGATGGCAATGGCTGTCCAAAAGCTGTCCAGAGGACAGGTCATCAGCGTTTACGGCAGTAACGGCACTTTTGGCATATCAGGGGCGTTTGCTTTTATGCCCGGGGGATTCGTATTCAGCTTCCCCAATGGCCGATCCCTTGACAAACACGGCATTGTGCAGCTTGACGGGGATGCGGACGGGAACGGCGGCGTTATCCCGGATATACGTGTGCCCCTGACAGCGGAAACCGTTTACGCCGAATTTGCTGAAGGCAGGGACACGGAACTGGAATTTGTGATTGAGACGTTTCAGAACAGCATCTGATTATGAACGAGAAAGTCATTTGCCGAACATTTTCATTCCTGACCGAATCGTCCGCAGTTTCGCGTTCAGGCGATTCGGTCACCGGGATATGCAAACTTTTGCTTGACATATAGTCATCGTTTTTATATTGTCATATTTTATGTCAGAAAAAACGTACAGGACAAAAGTTGTGGGACGGAAGAGAAACCAGACTTTTCCCCCGAATGAGGCGGTTTTCCATACTGGGAAAAGCCGGGTTTCTTTGAAGATATTTTTTGTTCTGCACACGGTCGGAAACATCAGGAATAAGTGACATATTTTATATTAAAAAAAAACTGATTATAACGGATTTAGGAAGTCTCCCATGAACGTGCATGGGAGGTCACGGGCATGTTCTCACGTTCACGGGCACATTCACGGGCCTCTAAAATCGTTATGATCAGTAAAAAAACTGATTGTAACGGATGCGGGGAGGGCCACAGGGGCGGCATATTTGCGGCATTTGCGGTCACAGGCAGATATGACAGCGGATTTCAGGATGAAATGGATATCCGTTTCATCCTCCGATCCGCTGTCATATTTCCGGGATGACAGCCCGGGAGAGTCCTCCCCTAAAAGCGTCATAATCAGAGAAAAAGGATTGAAAAGGATTGAAATTGATGAAGAAATCGAATGTGAAAGCTCACAAAAAAACTATTTTGGGTAAATTGCGGGAAGCCGGACCAAAAGGGCTGAACAAAAGTCAGCTGGGAATCAGGTCATCGAAAACTTTAAAAAATAAGGCACTCGAAGAACTTAACAAGGACCGGATCATAGCGAATTTGGGGAGTACCAAAAAAACACAGTACGTTTTAAAGAAATTCGACACCCCTTTGGAAATTGCCTGCGAGATCATTGAGAAAAAAGCCACTGATCAAATGGCCCTGTTCAGTCAGACAGCACTTGTCAAGGATTGTCCTTCAGGAAAAGTTCGCAATCATGCAAAGAAGGCTGTTGACTGGCTGGTTAAAGAAAAAAAGTTGTTAAATCTGAAGTACGGTAAAAATATGCTTTATATGCATATTTCCGCTGTTCAGGCATTTACTTCCCCTGCTAAAGAAACCGAACCCGTCGCCAGCCCGGTTGAATCATCTTCTCCTCCTGCTGAGGCCGAACCCGTC
>JAOZLU010000099.1:0-3576 GCA_029934695.1 Desulfobacterales bacterium
TTTCTGCTGACCGTCGGGTATCTTTTTTGAAAACATAAGATGCAGTTTGTTTATATACAAAGACGGAGACAGAGGTTCCAACATATCTTTCTCATGCCCGGGCAGTTTCTCGTTAATGAGATAGCGTCCCCCAAATTTGTCCGTAACAATCAGATCAGCCTGTTTCAAAATTAACTTTTTTATATTTAGCATCTCGTTTTTGGAGATTTTCTTGTCCAAAAAATCCGCTTTGTCAAATTCAGGAGAGTTCGCATATCTCCTGACAACCCCGATTCTGTAAGGCTTTAACGCTTTCAGCGAACCATCCCAGAAAATCGAAGCATCCTTTCTTTTGTAGAACACGACAGTCCATGTAAGCATCCGAAAGCAGATATGTTTTAGCCCGCTCCTCTGTATAATACGCATTGGCTACCGCGTCATATTTTCCCTCTTTGACTTCTTCAAGGGCTCTGATCCAAGCCATGAAATTGTATTCTGTCTTATAGTCTTCACGCTCATAAGCCACTGATACGAGTTCCGACATAATCCCGTAGTTCGGCAGAAACCGCCCGGAATAAGGCGGCCAGTTCACTGCGACAATGGTGACAGTCTTTTCGGCAGCCATTCCCTCAGCCATGCAGACAAACCACAACACAAAAACAACAGTAAACTTTTTCATCACATTTTCCTATCATTACCGTTTAAAGGGTCTATAAACATTCCTGATTCTAACGGATTTTGTGGTTGCATAAGACTGATCCCTGCAAACCGCAGATGAACGCTGATGAACGCTGATGCTCCCGCACTCTGACCGGCTCACAGGCCAAATTGATTTTCAATATCCTGCCGTAATTCCCAGACATCTGATTACCTCCTTTAAAAAAATGATAACATTTCTGTAAAGTTTAAAGTGAAAAGTTTATAAGAGAACCTCTCACTTACAACTTTCCCCTGAGAATTCTCAGGGGACAATGCGTTTTTTTACATCGCATCGCATTTCCATACCGGCTGATCCACCGGGCTTCAACGATGAATCATATCTCTTGTACCAATATTCTATAACTGCCAATCCGCCTTTTATCAGTTTATCCCAATTTTCTTGATTCAGTGTATATGTCCGGGTCCCAGGACGGTAATGGACAATGGAATTCCGTATCTCATAAAAGAAATCAAACTTCTTTCCCTCAGTATCCCCGACCAACGAGTTCTTCACCTCCCGAAGAAGTTCCCGGACATCAGGAGATGCGCCATCTATCAGTTTGTTGATTGCTTCCGCTTCCTTGGGCCACCATTTGATCCTTTCTTCAATTTCTATGGAAAGTTCAAGTAATGATATAGAACAGCCTATATTTTGATAAAGTTCATCAAGAGAGACTATGGGAAATAGACACTCCAGACACCTGTAAATATCAAGAAATGAGAATTTCCAGTGGATGGCGGTCAGGCTTAAAAGCAGATTTTCATAAGGGATATTGGAGACACCTTCCAGAAACATCTTTTTAAATTTACGGATCGTTTCAGGTGAAAAGGACAAAAAAATATGGTCACTGTATTGGCAGACGGCGTATCCTGCTATCCGAAACAGATCATCGCCCCTCAATGGAGAATCGTCTCTGATCTCATACACATAAAATGGTTCAAAAAATTTGACAATATCATTAAAATCATGGCCTGAATAGGATGGATCGGTTTTGTCCCTGCCATACTGAAATAAAACTTCATCCACTATCGAAAAAGGATCACTCCCCTGGCGAACAGGAATGTCCAGGTCAGAAAGCAAAGCTGTGGCAAGTCCTGCATTCAAAGGAACCTGGTTTAAAATCTCGATAAAGCTGATGGAAGTTTCCCAACCGACAATTACAAAATATTCTTTTTCATCAAATTCTATGGATGAAACTTTTAACATGGGCAGGATAGGATAAGGATACCTGTCCCTGTCAAGAGCTTTCAATTCTTTAAGCCACTTCTTGCCTTCATCATCTGTCTTAATATAACGAATAGCATCAGGTTGTTCAACGGAGACATCACTCTCTTCGACAAATTCAACCAACTTGGAAAAAATATGCCTGTTCGCTCTGATCATATTTCTCGCCATAAATCAGTAAGCCCTCCAGCAGGCCCTCATATTGTCGAGATTGAAATTTTCTTCAACCAGAACCTTAAAGGCGTCTAAAAAGAACTTTCTTTCAAAATTCCCGACTTTTCCGGAGCTTCGGGAAATCGCTTCATTCAGGGTGGTAAAATCCAGAAAAATTCCGATATCTGCGCTATTCCTCTTCTCTAATCTGTCCAACAAATTTTCAGCATTTTCTCTGATCACTTTCCACCTTTCTTTCTGGTCTTCACGATGAACACCCGGCCTGCCGAATACATGAACCGCAATGGCAGCCGCGAAGCCGACCCGGGCCGGTTGGCTGGCAAACAGTTTTTTCCCGCTGTTGAAACGGTTTCCCATGCCTTCTTCTCCATCTTCACACACATAACTTCCGAACACTTTGTCAAATCTGAACAGAAGTTTCAGAAATTCGTAAAACGTCTGAGTAAATTTACGCTCACTCGTTGCTTCGATAAAATCAAGCCTTGTAAATTCATCAGCCAGCCGCTCTTTCACGTCAATCTTTTCTTTTCTTGAGCCAAAGACCAGGAACAACTCAATTATCTCGTTGGCCTGGAACTGTCCCGGAGCTTTCCGCCGCATTTTGTCATCCACCTCCCACACTTTCATATCCGGAATTTCTTTCTTAATTTCTCTGAGCATCATCCTGAACACCACCTCAATCTGCCTTCTCAGATTCCAGGGCACCTGACCGGTATTCAGGATCAGCATCCGGTAAACCAGATTGTTTGTGCTACGGGCAATCCAATACTCGACACGCATTTCACGGGCAGACAGGTCTGTATCATCCTGAACATTAAATAATGCCGTGGTTCTCTGCATTCCGTCAATGATTGATATGTTATCTTCTGATATACTCTCACACAAAGCGTCAAAAGATGACGGATCAAACTTTTCAAATTCATCATCAGGGACAACCATTCCAAGTACAACCGGCGGAAGCACGGTCCCTTTTTTCAGATCTTCGATCATCCGTTTTCTTATCCGGATCGCTGTGCTTGTTTTTAATGTATCCCTCTGACCTTCGATTCCGCCCCGGTTTCCGTAAATTTTCTTGACAATATCCAGATAATTTTTTACCGGAACGACCTTCATTACCGAATAACAATCAGTTCTTTCGTCTTTTAAACAAAATTGGTTTTCCATAACTATAATCTTCTTTCCTTTCTGAACGTATTTCGATTTGTCAGGCGACCATTGCCCTTTGTTTCTGCTTTATGCTCCTGGCTGACTTCTCAAAAGGCGTTGGAACATTAGCGGAAATTCCTCTGGCAACCTTTCCGAAATTACGGGTGGCAGGGAACTGTATGAACTTTTAATATCCACATTAAGATTCTGACACAATATGCTTATTATCCTTGTCAGGTTGTTAATTGTCGGATTTCCGCCGGCAGACAGCATACGGTGCAGACTTTTGCTCGGTCTGTCAGTATGAGTCTTGCAGTGACCGGTTCACCGTTAAGAAAGAGAGAAACTGCCTC
>JAOZLU010000099.1:3676-10011 GCA_029934695.1 Desulfobacterales bacterium
TCAGTATGAGTCTTGCAGTGACCGGTTCACCGTTAAGAAAGAGAGAAACTGCCTCGTCAAGCAACGCTGCGGCAAATGACGGATCTTGCCGAAGCCGGTTATTCACTGTCTCTTTGTAATCTCTGGTAATTTCGGACATGCTCATTTCCTCTTAATTCTGACCGCCTCTTTTTTGCGCTGTCTGTATTCTTTGTACAACCTGCTGAAATTACTGAGTCAGGTACCAGCGGTTCTCTCCGATACGGAAGCCGGACATAAGTGTCCGGGCATAAATGTGCCCGTTTTTATTCTCTGTGTTCTCTGTGCCTTTGTGTGAGATATCGGCGTGTGACGCTCTGAAATTGCAGCCTCCCGCATCCGTTATAATCAGTCATTTTCCATGGTTTTGAATTTTGGATTGGCTGGCAAACAGGTTTCAACTCTATTCTATTGAATTCGTCAAGCTTCTGTCTCAAAAATCAAGTTTCAAAAGCAGCTCCGGCAGACCTGTCATTTCAAGTTCAACCATGAAAACTGCTGCGAAATGCCGTCTCACAGCCCTTCGCACCTCGGCCACGGATATTTCCCGTGAAAGCTCCCGTTCCACAGTAGTCACGCTCACACCTTGCAGGCCACAGGGGTTTATCCATCCAAAGGGTTCCAGAGAGAGATTCACGTTGAACGCAAACCCATGGAAAGAGATTCCTCGGCGGACAGCAACCCCCAGGCTTCCCAGCTTGCTGTTGCCGACCCATACGCCCCTGTTCACGGGATTCCGTTCCGCATGCACCCCGAAATCCCCAGCCGTCCGGATCATGACTTCTTCGAGATTTTCCACATAATCCACGACTTTCAGCCGGGCCTCCCGCAGATTGATAATGGGATAGCCCACCAGTTGGCCTGGCCCGTGGAACGTGATATTTCCGCCCCGCTCCGCACGGATCACAGGAATCCCTGATTTTTCCAGAAAAGCCTCGGACACCACCAGATTTTCGAGTCCCCCCCGGCGCCCCAAAGTGAATACCGGGGGGTGTTCCAGGCACAGGACAACATCCGTCCTGATGCGTTTCTCTTTCCTGGCAGCCAAGAGCCTGTATTGCAGTTCCAACGCTTCCCCATACTCAACAGGAGGCAGATCCGCATACAGACACCTCCGAGGCTTCAGATGCTGATCTTCAACTTTCAACTTTCAACCCACGAGACAAAGTTTCCGGGCGGCCGTCTCGGTACCTGCGAATCTCATTTACTATTGGATCATTCATTGTCTTCTCCCAATAAATCTTCGGGTGAACACATATACTTTAGGTTTTAATCAAATAACTTACTGGCGCGCTTCTTTTTCCTGGCAGCCAAGAGCCTGTATTGCAGTTCCAACGCTTCCCCGTAATCAACAGAAGGCAGATCAGCATACAGTCACCTCCGAGGCTTCAAATGCTGATCTTCAACTTTCAACTTTTCACTTTCAAGCTTCAGCCCGCGAGACACGGCTTCCGAGCTGCCGCGGTTTCATCCATCCGCCTGGATCTGGGTTTTGTCGGCGATTCGTGCAACACATCCGGATTCTCCTTTGCCTCCTCCGCGATGGCTTTAAACGCGTCAATGAAAAGATCAATATCTTCTTTTGACTCAGTCTCGGTCGGCTCAACCATGATAGCACCTTGAACCACCAGCGGAAAATAGACGGTGGGCGGATGAAACCCGTAATCCATCAGACGCTTGGCCATATCCAGCGTGGTCACTTTCTGAGCAGACTGATTTTTATCCGTGAACACGCACTCATGCATACAGGGCTTGTTGTATGGAAGATGAAATGTTCCCTTCAGCTTTTCTTTCATATAATTGGCGTTCAGTACCGCCAACTGGCTTGCTTTTTTCAGTTCCGCACCCATGCTCATGATATAGCTGTAAGCCCTTACCATGATCCCGAAATTTCCGTAAAACGCGTGCAGTTTTCCCACAGACTCAGGAAAATTTTCAGAAAGAACATATTTATCATTTTCCTTAACTACGCGGGGAACAGGGAGAAATTTCTCCAGATGCTTTCTCACGCATACCGGACCGGACCCGGGACCTCCGCCGCCGTGAGGCGTTGAAAAGGTTTTATGAAGGTTGAGATGCAGCACATCAACCCCGATGTCGCCCATGCCGACAATTCCCATGACCGCGTTCATATTTGCCCCGTCCCCATAAACCAGCCCGTCTTTTGCGTGGACAATCTCCGCGACTTCTTTGATGTTTTCCTCAAAAAGTCCGAGGGTGTTTGGGTTGGTGACCATGATGCCCGCTGTGTCCTCATCCATGAGCTTCTCCACCGCCTCTGGAGAAAGGACACCCTGTTCATTGGATTTCACAGGAATGGATTTGAAACCGCAGAGCGATGCGCTGGCCGGGTTTGTCCCGTGTGCGGTGTCCGGAATGAGGATCTTTGTGCGGGTGGACCCCTTGCTTTTATGGTATGCATAAAAAATGAGCATCCCGGTAAGTTCTCCGTGCGCGCCGGCAGCCGGTTGCAGTGAGACCGCATCCAAGCCGGTGATCTCCGCCAGGAACCGCTCCAAGTCAAACATCATTTTCAGGGTCCCCTGGGACAAAGTGACCGGAAGCAGGGGATGTGCATTGGCAAATCCCTGGAGAGCCGCCTGTCTCTCATTGGTCTTGGGGTTGTACTTCATGGTGCATGATCCCAGCGGATACATGCCGGTGTCAACACCGAAATTCCACGTCGAGAGCCGGGTGAAATGGCGGATCACATCCAGTTCGCCCAGGTCGGGAAAATCCGGACCGTCACCCTTGAGCGAATCATCCAAGGGCGTTGCGTCAACATCCCGCCGGGGAAGAGAAAATCCCATCCGCCCTTTTTTTCCCTTTTCCCAGAGCAACGGCTCATTCAATACCAGACCAGTAGTGCCTAAGGATTCTTTCACGATTTTACCTCCTTTATCAAGACATCCATGTCGTTTTTGCTCCTGGTCTCGGTGACACACAGGAGACAGTGATTCTTCAGATCAGGATAGTAGGACGCAAGCGGAAGACCTGCGACGATATTTTTCTGCAACAGGCGCTCGTAAGTCTTCTCAAAGCCTTCCGGAAATTCCACGACAAATTCATTGAAAGTCGGCGCGTCAAAAGCGATTTTGAACCCCGCTTTTTTCAATCCTCTTTTCAGATACTCGGCTTTGTCACGGTTGAGTCCGGCAAGCTCTCTCATGCCAGTGCCGCCTACGGAAGCCATGTACATGGTGGCCATTGTCGCACAAAGTCCCTCATTGGAACAAATGTTGGAGGTGGCTTTTTCCCTGCGGATATGCTGCTCCCGCGTGGAAAGAGTCAGGACAAAGCCCCTGTTTCCGTCCATATCTTTGGTCTGTCCGATCAGACGTCCCGGCATACTTCGCACATATTTGTTTTTTGCAGCGAATATTCCGAGTCCCGGGCCCCCGAAGGACCGGGGAATGCCGAGACTCTGGCCTTCTCCGCATGCGATATCCGCATCCTGAGAACCGGGACTTTTCAGAAGACCGTAAGCCAGAGGCTCTGAAAAGCAGGTGATGAACAGGGCTTTCTGCTCGTGAACCTTTTCTCCGATGGCCTGCAGGTCTTCAATGCATCCGAAAAAATTGGGCGACTGAACTGCAACGCCCGCAAGGTCATCTATTCCGTCCAGGGCTGAAATATCGGTTCTTCCGTTTTCGAGATACGGAAGCTCCACGACTTCATAAGGTGTGGGTTCCAGATAGGTCTGAACCACACGGCGATACAGCGGATGAACCAGACTTGACACAGCGACTTTTTTCCGTTTGCGTCCGATGCGAATGCTCATAAGCAATGCTTCGGCCAGCGCGGACGCTCCGTCATACATGGATGCGTTTGCAACTTCCATACCCAAAAGCCGTGAGACAAGGGTCTGGTATTCGTAAATTGCCTGGAGAGTCCCCTGGCTGATTTCCGGCTGGTAAGGGGTGTAGGCAGTGGAAATCTCCGAGCGGCCCATCAGGTAACTGACGGATGAGGGGATATAATGCTCATAGCTCCCTGCGCCCATAAACACTTTGTATTCCGGGGACACAGCCATGTCGCCCGCGAGATTGTCCATATGCTCATTGAGTTCCCACTCTGTCAGCGGGTCCGGCAGTTTAATATCGCCTTTTCGGCGGCAATCTTCCGGGATCGTCGAGAAAAGTTCATCAAAATTTTTCGCTCCCACGACCTGAAGCATTGCGGCAATATCTTCTTCAGTATGAGGCAAATATCTCATATTACAGTCCTTTCAATATTTCAAGATAATCATCCTTGTTTTTGAGAGTATCCACCTCAGCCGGGTCAGCAGGCTTGATATCAATCATCCAGCCCCCTGTGTATGGCTCCGAGTTTACCAGTTCAGGCTCGTCGGCAAGCGTTTCGTTTATGGCAAGGATCTCTCCGCTAATGGGCATGTACAATTCGGAAACCGCCTTGACAGATTCCAAAGTTCCGAACTCATCCCCTTTTTCAAACGTGGCGCCCGGATCAGGCAGTTCCACGAACACGATCTCCCCGAGCTGATTCTGGGCATAATCGCTGACACCGATTCTCACCTTGTCAGCATCTGCTTTGGCCCATTCATGATCCTCTGTGTAACGCAGATCGTCCGGCAACATTATTTCGCTGATTTTCTTACTCATATTCTTTTCTCCTTATTGTTTGGGAGTTTTAAGGTTTGTGCCTGACAAAAAAATCGTATTGTGACAGCAAAGTGACAACATGATCGTCTCAAAAAATCTGTCAGGCGCATCATTACACACTCTGTGTTATCAGAGTTTCTGAAAAATTTTCAGCAAAAAATCAATAATATTACATAATATTTACTTTTAATATAAAGAATTGTCAAGAATAAATTTGGAGGTGATTACATGAATGGTTTTGAATAATTTCCATTGTGTTTGGAAAATCAGCATATTACAGGAATCATTTTGTAAAAACGCAAAGACAGTTTTGAATTTTTTTTATTAACTTGATAGTGAAAAGTTCAAAGCAAAAAAAGGGAAACAGGCTTATAACTTGTTGAAATTATTGATCGTCATATATTGACCGGAAGATACTGATATTAATAATCTCAAAGGGTTGCTGATATCCCGGGATAAAAACCCGCTCCCGTTGGATTGACAAAATCCGGCGGAAATGCCTGGGATTTGCCAAGCGAGCAGGGAGCAGACGGTGGGAATTGTTATTAAATTGGCAGCGTCAGCTCTCCGCACAGGCTTTTCTGCATTTCTTTCTTTACTTCCTCTGATGAATATCCGGTGCTGAATAAGTAAAACAACTTTGCCAGAGCGGCTTCAATGGTCATGTCAAAGCCGCTGATCACGCCCGCCCTTGCCAAGACTGAGCCAGCCACATAATCGCCCATGCTGACGCTTCCTTCGAGGCACTGGGTACAGTTCACGATAACGACCCCGCGATCTGTGGCTTCTTTTAACACGGCAATGAGATGTCTGTCCTGATCAGGCCCGTTCCCCACGCCATAAGTTCCCAATACCAGGCCCCTGAGCGGCGGCTGAAGCATGTTGCTCACCACCAGGGACGAAATCCCCGGGAAAAGCCGCAATGTTCCGACCGTCGGCTCATTGAACTGCTGCACGGTTAATGGCACTGTTTCAGGAGGTGGCGGTAAGATCAGGTCTCTGTTGATATCAATTCCGACACCGGCAACACCAAGGGCCGGGAAATTCGGTGAGGCGAATGCGTCAAAGCCGTCCGCACTGACTTTTACCGAGCGGCATCCGCGTAGCAGTTTATTGCCGAAGTAGAGGCAGACTTCAGGGATTTTGGAATTGGCGGCGATGATCAGCCCGGTAATGAGGTTCTCCCTGGCATCGTTGCGTATCTCGCATAAGGGAATCTGTGAGCCGGTGATGATGACCGGTTTCCCAAGTCCCCGGAGCATGAATGGCAACACTGATGCCGTATAAGCCATGGTGTCCGTGCCATGCAGAACAATGAAGCCGTCGTATTTCTCATAATTGTCGGCAATATCCCGGGCAATCCTGAACCAGTCATCCGGCATCATGTTTGACGAATCAAGCAGAACATCGTACTTGTGAAGTGTATAATCCGGCATGGCAGCATCCCTGAGTTCCGGCATGAGAGACATCTGTGTTTTCAGATACCCGGGTGCCGGCGCATATCCATCAGGTGTCTTACTCATGCCGATGGTTCCGCCGGTGTAGGCGATATAAACTTGTTTTTTCATCTGATTCTCCTTACCGATTCAGGAAAATGCAGGGTGAGTGGAGCGCAGCGGAACCACCCTGTATTAAGTAAGTAATGACTGCCGCAAAATTTTGTTCTTTGCGCCTTTGCGCCTTTGCGCCTTTGCG
>JAOZLU010000099.1:10111-16113 GCA_029934695.1 Desulfobacterales bacterium
TAATGACTGCCGCAAAATTTTGTTCTTTGCGCCTTTGCGCCTTTGCGCCTTTGCGAGAGATTTTGGCGGAACTTGAGTAAATACATTAAGGGGTGCTAAAATTTCATTTCAGCACTCCCGGTCAAGCTGCTTATCACATTATCTTCTTAATTCCCCTCACTGCCTGATTAATACGCATATTATTCTCTATCAGTGCAAACCGCACATATTCATCTCCGTATTCGCCAAATCCCAAGCCCGGCGAAACAGCAACCTGAGACTCCCTGATCATAAATTTGGAAAATTCCACAGACCCCATCTTAATGAACTGCTCTGGAATTTTTGCCCATACAAACATGGTTCCTTTCGGAGCTTTTACCTTCCAGCCAACACGATTAAGCCCATTGATAAGGGTATCCCGTCGCGCTTTGTAAATTTCCCGGATTTCTTCGACGCAGTCATAAGGGCCGTTCAGACCAATGATGGACGCAATCTGAATCGGCTGGAAAATGCCGTAATCAAGGTAACTTTTTATCCGACGCAACGCGGCAATGATTTCCGGATTTCCCACGCAGAATCCGACTCGCCAGCCGGCCATGCTGTAGCTTTTGGACATTGAAAAAAACTCAACCCCCACATCCTTGGCACCTTTTGCCTGAAGAAAACTGGGGGCCTTATAGCCATCATACACCAGGTCCGCATAAGCAAAGTCATGGATGATCATAATATCATGCTCTTTTGCATACGCCACAATTTTGTCAAAAAACTCAGGATCCACAACTTCCGTTGTCGGGTTATGCGGGTAGGACAAAATTAAAACCTTAGGCCTTGGCCATGTCTGCTTTGTGGCATGCATCAGATTTTCAAAAAAATCGGAATCCGGTCCCAGGGGAATGCCGCGAACATCCCCCCCGGCAATGATCGCCGAATACGGATGGATCGGATAGGTCGGATTCGGTGTGAAAACAACATCTCCGGGCCGGATGGTCACCAAAATCAGATGGGACATTCCCTCTTTGACACCGATGGTCACTATTGCCTCTGTGTCAGGATTGACATCAACATCAAACCGGCGCTTATACCAATTTGCGATGGCCATCCTCAGTTTGGTAATCCCCATGGACGCGGAGTACCTGTGATTATGCGATTTTTGAGCGGCTTCAATGAGTTTGTCCACAATATGATCAGGTGTCCCCAAATCCGGGTTACCCATTCCCAAATCAATAATATCCTCTCCTGCATGTCTTGCCTCCATTTTTATTTCATTAACGGTGGCAAACACATACGGTGGCAAACGGTTAAGTCTTGCAAATTCTTTCATAAAAATAACCCCATTGCTGGAAACGCAAACTGGATAATCAAATTTACGTTTACGTTTCAAATTTCAAGTTTCAAATTCTTTACAGTATGAATCGTTTTATGTCAAAAAAATTGTTTTGACTTTTCGTCCGAATCAGTTTATTTTTATAATTTGTTGGTAAAGGGCTGTAAATGAATAATTTGGCAATCCGAACCGGATGTGGCTGTATGAATTGTTTTGACTTTCAGTCCGAATCAGTTTATTTTTGCAGTTTTATAATTTTGGGAGTTGGTAAAACCGCCTAAAGGCGGAACTACAAACTGAAGGATGCTTTTTTAATTCAGGAGAATGAATATGGCAGAATCTCTGACCTATGCAGATGCAGGCGTTGATATTGGAAAAGCCAACAGGCTGATAAGCAGCATCAAGGATATTGCAAAACAAACATCCGGACCCGGTGTTATGAGCCAGATCGGCGGCTTCGGAGGTCTTTTTTCCCTGAACATTTCCAATGTGGAAAATCCGGTGCTTGTAAGTTCCGCAGACGGTGTCGGAACCAAGCTCAGGATTGCTTTTATGATGAACAGGCATGACACAGTGGGAATTGACCTCGTTGCCATGAGCGTCAACGATATTATGGTTATGGGAGCAAAACCGCTCTTTTTTCTGGATTATCTTTCCATGGGCAATCTGGAAACAGGAATTGCCACGGACATCATCAAGGGGATCGGTGAAGGATGCAAGGAGGCCGACTGCGCCCTGATCGGTGGTGAAACAGCGGAAATGCCGGGATTTTACAAACAGAACGAATATGATCTTGCCGGATTTGTCGTTGGCTTGGTGGATAACAACAAAATCATTGACGGCTCAGATATCCGGGTGGGCCACAGGCTTATCGGCATTCCCTCAAGCGGACTTCACAGCAACGGATTTTCACTGGTACGAAAAATATGCTTTGATATCCTGAAGTTGGAGGTTGACACATTCATATCAGAATTTGATCAGACCATCGGTGAGGAACTTCTTACACCGACAAGAATATATTCAAAGACTGTCCAACTCCTGATAAGGGATCTGCCGATTCACGGACTTGCCCATATCACCGGCGGCGGTATTGAAGAAAACATCATCCGAATCATACCAAAGGCATGTAATATCCTGATGCATCGGGGAAGCTGGGATATTCCCCCTGTTTTCAATTTTCTGCAGCAGGCCGGCAAAGTCTCAGACAAAGAAATGATGCGTACCTTTAATAATGGCATCGGCATGATTGCAGTTGTTCCCGAAGATGCTGTTTCGGATGTTCTCGGAAGGCTCAGTGCCATGAAGGAACACAGCTTTGCCATTGGTGAAGTCGTCAGAAGAGAGTCTGACACACGCGTGGCCTGGACGGATTCTGACGGAACCTGCTGATGCTGGAATCCCGGAATTCTGGAATGTCGGAATGTAGGGTGGGTGCAGCGAAGCGAAACCCACCTTACGCAGATGTCTGAATTTTCCTGAATCGGGTATTATGCTTATTCGGAGATCCATAAGCATTCGACAGCGAAAAGCTGAAAGTCTGACCGTAGCCGTCTGAAATTATTTTTCAATGGGATGCCCAATGTCATATCTATTTTTCCTATCGTTTTTTTTATGCCTTGTGCTTACTCCCCTTGTCCGGCTGGTTGCAGTCAGAAAAGGCTGGATGGCCGTTCCTGTGAAGGATCGCTGGCATAAGAGGCCGACTGCCCTTTTAGGCGGTATTGCCATATATTTTGGCATGGCCATCCCTCTTTTTTATATTGCGGATTTTGGCACAATCCTGCCTCATGTCACTTTCTCGTTCCCAAGCTGGCGTCCGGAAGCAAAAGGCCCGGTCCCTTTACCTTCGGCAGATGCGGTGATATGGATCGGCATGACCTTTCTTTTCGTCCTGGGACTGGTGGATGATTTCAGACAGATCAGACCTCAGACAAAGCTGGTGGGCCAAATCCTGGTGGCTTCAATGGTGACTTTCCTGGGGTTCCGCCTCCACTGGTCCGTATCTCTTACACTGGATACTGTTATCACCATCGTCTGGATCGTGGGCATCACCAACGCTTTCAACCTGATTGACAATATGGATGGTCTGTGCGCCGGCATCGGACTGATTGCCGCGGCCCATCTCGTGATGCTGTTTTCAGGCGTCAACTTGGGAAACCTGAATCCGCCTGCCCTTGTGGCAATGATCCTTGCCGGTGCTCTGGCCGGGTTTCTGATCTTCAACTTCAACCCGGCATCCATTTTTATGGGAGACTGCGGCAGCCTGATGATCGGCTTTACCCTTTCCATGCTGACGCTTTCTTATTGTCAGTTGCCAGTCGCCAGTTTTCAGTTGTCAGTCTATGCAGTGCCGGTAATGATACTGATGGTTCCCATTCTGGATACCACAATGGTTACGCTGATCAGACTGTTAAGCGGTCGCAAGGCTTCGGTGGGGGGAAAAGATCATACCTCCCATCGTCTGGTGCTTATGGGATTCAGTGAAAAAGACGCGGTGCTTTCCCTGTACGGGATCGGATTTATCTCCGGCATATCCGCCCTGTTTGTCAGCAAAAGCGACACACTGACCTCGCCGGCAGTGATCATTCCGCTTGCCCTGTCAATTCTTCTGATGGGAATATGGCTGGCCCAACTGCGGGTTTATCCTGAAAAGGAATTTTCACTTTTGCGGGACCGCGCCTATACACCCGTACTCATTGAACTGACTTACAAGCGGCAGCTCCTGATGGTCGGACTCGATTTCTGCCTCATTGCGTTTTCATATTATCTTTCCTATCGGCTCCGCTTTCATTCTGAAGATTTTTTATTTTATTTCAAAGTGTTTCTGCATTCGCTCCCCGCGGTGATCGCGTGCAAGTTCGTGGCGTTTTTTGCAACGGGCATTTACAGGGGAATTTGGCGGTATATGAGTACGACGGATGTCTTTACCTATCTGAAAGCGTCTGCTTTTGCCACACTTCTGTCAGTTGCCGCGGTCACATATATTTATCGGTTCCAGGATTTTTCAAAAGGGATATTTTTAATTGACTGGCTTCTGACAACCGGTCTGCTCCTTGGCACACGGGGATCTTTTCGCATTTCAGCGGACACCATGAGCCGGAAAACCCTTGCCGGTGAAACTGTCCTGATCTACGGCGCGGGCCGGGGTGGGGAAATTCTGCTGAGAGAAATTTTAAATAACAGGAAACACAACATAAAACCGGTGGGTTTCATTGATGACGATACCTTGAAAATCGGGAAAAAACTCCAAGGATATCCCATACTCGGCACATTTCAGGAGGCCGCCTCCCTGTTAAAAAAATACAACGTGAGCGGGATGCTCATCTCCTTCAGCAATGAAGACACAAAAAATCTTGATGCAATTAAGGACTTTTGCAGAAAAAACAACCTGTTTTTAAAACGGTTCTCCATTGGTCTCAAAGAAATTTGGCTTGATGCTTGATGCATGAATTCACACTTTGTGCCGGACGGGGTTTGCAACCCCGTCCGCAATGTTTAATATCTTTCATTGCCGGACGGGGTTCTGTTGCCGGACGGGTTGCAAACCCCGTCCGGCAACAGCTTAAAGCCTAAAACCTAAAAACCTAAAAACCTAAAACTTAAAACCTAATCAATGATACTTCTCGGCATAGAAACATCCTGTGATGAGACCGCAGCCGCGGTTGTTGTTGACGGGAGAAAAATTTTATCTTCAGTGGTGTCCTCACAGATTGAGGTCCATCATCGCTATGGCGGCGTTGTGCCGGAACTTGCTTCACGGAAACATCTTGAGGCGATTGTTCCGGTGGTGGATGAGGCGATCCGTAAAGCCGGCGTTGGCCTGAAACAATTGGACGCTGTTGCAGTGACCCGGGGCCCCGGCCTTGTCGGTGCGTTGCTCATCGGATTCTCCTTTGCAAAAGCTTATGCGTTCACTCTCGACATTCCGTGGGTCGGCGTGAATCATCTTGAAGGGCACATCAACTCTGTCTTTCTGGAACCGGATCCGCCGCGGTTTCCCTTTGTCGCACTTCTGGCATCCGGAGGGCATACCAGTGTTTACCACGTTACATCTCACACAAAGATGGAAGTGATGGGGCAGACGCGTGACGATGCGGCCGGAGAAGCCTTTGACAAGGTTGCGAAAATGCTGGGCCTCGGTTATCCCGGAGGAGGCATTATCGGCAGGCTTGCGGAAAAAGGCAATCCGGGAAATGTCCTTTTTCCCCGGATATATTTGGACAAATCTGAGTTTGATTTCAGCTTCAGCGGCTTAAAAACAGCCGTCAACCGTTATATTCAGACGCATCAGGAGAGCTGTCAGGAACAGATTGCGGATATTGCCGCAGGATTCCAAGAAGCGGTAGTTGATGTTCTGTCGTATAAAATTATCCGGGCAGCAATGGAAAAAAATTGCAGAGATATCGCCATCGTGGGCGGTGTCGCGGCAAACAAAAGGCTGAGGGAAAAGGTCAGGCAGGATGCAAAGGACAAAGGCATTGCAGTTCACATCCCCTCTTTTGACCTGTGCGGAGATAACGCGGCCATGATTGCGGCTGTGGGATACCATTCTCTGAAGGAGGGGAGTGTGTCGGATATGGATGCGGATGTGTATTCAAGAGCACTGTAGAACAATTTTGCAAATTGTTCTCCGCTGTCCCCAATTCAAACATCAAACATCAAACATCAAACATCAAATATCAAACATCAAACATCAAAC
>JAOZLU010000610.1 GCA_029934695.1 Desulfobacterales bacterium
ATTGTATCATCCTGAATTAGATATAAAATTAAAGTTTATGCGTATGCTCTATAATCCGGTGTCAGAGGGGGATATGGGGGAAAGGCATCTATATACAGATGCTTTTTCCTTATAATCCGGTGTCAGAGGGGGATATGGGGAAAAGGCATATACATGCAGATGCTTTTTCCTTATAATCCGGTGTCAGAGGGGGATATGGGGAAGAAGCATATATATGCAGATGCTTTTTCCTTATAATCCATGGTTATATTAAGCCTTCGGCAGGGGGAGAGGCCGCTTTTCCCCATAGGGGGTGGCTTAATATAACCAGCGTTGGAGCGGACAGCCCGCGTCAGAGGATTCGGAAAGTGTCCGTTTGGCGGGAAGCTGTGCGCCAACGGCTGCCGCTCAACTCAATGTTGGCGCAATGAAACCAAATATCCGGAGGTAGCAATGCGAGAATTTAAAATACTTGGCAAGCGACACCAAAACAAGAAGATCCAGGTCACGAAATACGCTATCCACGCCAGAGGCGTCGATATTCAGGTGACCCACAACATACCCACCGAAGCGGGGAAATCGCTTCGGTGGGTACAGACGGTGACTGCGAACAACGCGTGGAGTCGTGCCTGCGGAGCGACCCGTGTCGATCCGTTCGGATTCGGCGACCCGTCGATCCACAAGTTCCCAGCGCCTGGCGATCCACTCTGCGGATGTAAAGCGGATGACCGCAAGCCGTTCTATTTTACCGACGCGGAATTCAGGGGTAGGGAGGCTCCGACTTCCACGACGGACCGGGGACTCGGGCTCCGGCGACGGGTCGGCGATGGACCCAGTTCGTCCTTGCGTTGACCGAGGTCACCGGGATGCATGTGCATCATCTCGTCGCAATCTACTGGGGCTACGATCGGAAGGCGTCAGGTGAAGTCCGTGTTGCGGCGATTCGACGACCGACGACCGACGAAATGCGGAATCACGGAGCCACATTGAAGAGGTTGTATCCTTCGTACCGGTACACTTAGAGAAGTGTCGCCAGTCACACATCAATCCGAACCTTAAGGAGATTCCATATGACACATAAGACATCGTACAAAATGGGTAGGCAGTGGTTGGTGGTGCCGCTCGGTCTGCTTCTGATACTCGTCTCGGCATATACCGCAGAGGGGGAGCGGGCAGACTTGTCCCTCACGATTGCAGTGCCGATTCACAACGGCCAAAGAACAATTCAAGTGGGTCGTCAAGCGACCCGTTTTAACGTAATCATCGAGAACTTATCGGAGCACCGAGTCAATCTGTGGCGGGAGTGGTGTTCCTGGGGCTATTTTAATTTGAGGTTCCAGTTCACCGACGAGAAAGGTATCATGTGGATTGCAAAGAAGAAAGAAAAAGACTGGGAGAAGAACTTTCCCGATTTCGTATCTGTCGATCCAAGAGACAAACTGGTTATCGATGTTACGTTTAATCCAGACATCTGGAAAAACATACTCCCACCTGACGCCGGAAGATCTAGGACCGTTTCGATTGTCGCAATCTACGAGAGCGAAGACTCAGACGATGCTAAGAAGAGAGGGGTCTGGTCTGGACACTTGGTTTCCGATAAGAGGGAATACACACTCGTGCGACAGATCGACTAGTACCACAACTTGTAAATTCGTCACCCCCCTCTCTTAGAATGACAAAGGGGGGACGAATTTCCAAGTTGCTGTACCAGACCGCAGCCAGAGTGGGATTCGTAGTGGCTTTACCTAAACATTCTAAGCTAATAGCGCCAACAAACTGCGGGGTGGGTACGGGGTTTATTTTAGCTTAAAACAGGGCCTATATCGCCCTTTTTGGAGTCAAAAAGAGCGATATAGAAAAGTTGCGGTTCGGGCAGGTCGCAAATCGTAAAAGAAAATATAACCCTAAATTGCAGCGGACGGGCGGGGCGCATCGGTAATGAAACACATAGTTTAAACCCCGCCCGCCGCTGAATTGAAGCGTTATTTTTTTAACAATTTGTATGAAATTACATGCAAAAAGGGTGAATTTATTATGCACACAATAGTTGATTTAAGCATTTATCCAATAGAAACAAAAGAGAATGCTGACAATATTAGAGAAGCAATAGAGATGCAATTAAATTTTCCACAAGTAGAGTCACAGCTTCTCGCTTTTAATAAATTGGAATTTGACAAATCTATAAATGGAGCAACATTGGAATTTACAGTGACATCAGGCTTTACGACTGAAATAAGTAAAACAGAAAGGAAATTCAAGAACATGTTAGAAGCCGATTTAAAGGAAGCTATAAAACCCTATAAAAATTTAACTATTGATTATCATATAGAAACTTCTGCTGATGAGGATATAGTTGATGGAGAGGACATGACTGATTCAAATGAAGATTATGATTATTAATGTTTTTTTGAAATGAAGCACTTCGATTTAACAAAAATAAACTGTTGGAATAATGGATTGCAAAGCGTTCCGATTTCTGGCAAAATTGAGAATATTCCGAACAGCGGGCTGTGAAATATCCCGGTTTCAGCAAAAAATAACCCGGCGTTGCAGCGGACGGGCTGCCGAGTCGGTAACGAAGCAGATCGGGAAAACCGCCCGCCGCTGAACTTGGTCGTTAGTTTAAAGAAGGTAAAAAGGTAAGTAAATATATGTCAGACAGCAATAAAAAATCAAAATTTGAAAGAGCGCTCGAAGCTATTAAACATGTTATTGATTTTGCTACTGCGGAAGATGTTCTGGAAACAGGACGAAAAATTTGGCAGGAAATAAAATCGTCAATACGGGGGAGGACGATTCTTTGGAAGACAACAAACATGTAGCCGTTGCTTCTTCACCGAATATATATGAGTACACCTCCTTGCATTGCTCTTGTAGGCATGACAAGCGCAGGAAAATCAAGTTTAATCAATGCTCTCTTTGGCAAACCTGTAACCGAAGTAAAACGAACAGCGGACACAACACATCTTGTAAATCGCATAGAATTTTCAAGCGATTTGGTGATTTATGACACTCCCGGTGTTGGTGGTGAACAATTTGAAAACATCACACGTCTTTTTTTAGGTATACCCCAAGATGATGAATTGGAACATGCGGATTCAGTACCATTAAAATCCCGGTCAGTATGTTTGTGTCAAAAGCGAACATTAACCATACTCCTCGTCACGCTTTTTATAAGCTTCCTCGCATATGTCACGCAGCGTCGGGTCTGATTTGTATTTTCCCGCAAGAGTTGAAATACCGGGCGCATCGGGTTTTAAAAAAAGTAACTTTCCGGTTTCAGCATTCTGATTGATTTTCGCTTTCAGAGACAATATTGCCTGAGAACGTGTCGGTTCCGCAGCCCGGACATTTGGAATCCCCACCAGTGATGCGACAAACCGTCCCTTTTCGGATTCTACTAAAACTGGAAAACTCATTTTACCCCCTAATTTTCTTGCATAATTAAAAGTCGGATAGCCGGGGGCTGTTGCCAGCCCCAAGCCCCCCAATAACCCCCGTTCCCCCTGCGGCCTGTATGATTCCCTATCGGCGCTTCGTGTGGGTCGTTGACGGTGTGTCTGTCCTTCCCGATCACGCAACACTCGGTACAGGTGGCTGGCCAGACCTTGCCTGCCAGGGACTTGCACCCCGTAAGAAGCACCAAGCTTTGCTTGGCGCACTGACGATTAGCTCTCTGGCGGGGATGAATCGCCAGCGGAATCCCCGTCAAGTGCAGCGTTTTGTTGGGCCTCTGCGCCCGTTCTTTCCGAATGCAACTGGTTCGCTAACTCAACATAGCGATTTTTTGACAACTGAGCATCAAGTTGGGGGATTGCTTCGGACTTTATCCATTTAGCCAAGTTATTCAGATTAAAGGTATTCAGAGACAGCGCTGCCTGCTCAGTCAAACTTGAAATTTTGCCAAGGGGATCGCCTTCACAGCGTGCGTAAGTGATGATATCTTCAATGAAAGTAAGTCTGAGCATAACCAACGACCACGAAGTCAGGTCAATTTGCCGAGATAACTGTGTTGCTCCGACACTCCGCAAATCAGTGACCTGAACCTCTGGTATATGAGACAGTCTCCTTCGACTCCACCAATACAGGTGTACCCCACTGGTCCA
>JAOZLU010000100.1 GCA_029934695.1 Desulfobacterales bacterium
CGGGTTTCGTTTTTTACTGCGTAAAAAATCGAAATCCTCCACCCACCCTACAATCTGTAAGCCGGGAGTTTCCAGTTTCCAGTTTACGTTTCCAGTTTACGTTTCCGTGTCACACCTCCTTTCCCGCTTCCCGGAAATCAGGGCCGGCAAAAAAAATTTGGATCAGGACTGTTCCGGCATGAAATTTGCACACCTGCTGGAACTGCCGCAATTATATTTGAAATAGTCATTAATAAAAATTAATATGACCGGACAGACAGGACATGTCAAGTGAAAAATGAAAGGTGACTGATATTTTCCTTATCCTTAATGTTTTGCAGCCCAAAAGTGGCTGACACTTTCCGGATTCTTTCAAAGAATGTATTTTTGGTGCTCTTCCGCTAATACTTTGATTATCTTTTGGGCTGAGTATGAAACTTGAAAAATCAGTATGTCACCTTATTTTTCAAAAGAAAAACTGACATTCTTTAATATTCTGTAATTATTAAATTATCTTATTATCAAAGTATTAGCGGAAGAGTACCAGACCGATAAGAATCAGGAATTAAGAATTGCATTTACAGCCTGCCGTTTTTATGTTAATGGATACCATGAAAGACAATTTTGCGTTCTGACTTTCTGACAAACAACGAATTTGCGCCGGCCCGGAACTTAAAGAGCAATCGGCCAGGGCATAATACAAATAAGGAGGGCATCTTGAAAAAAAAGAATGTTGTTGAACGGTTTGCATTCGGAGTGATGGCAGACAAGGATGAAATGCCGAATGTGTTTTCACACTCGGACCGCTTTCTGATCATTGATCTGAAGGACCGGAAAGAAACTGTCCATGAGGAATATCGTCCCAATCCCCACGGTGAGATATGCAGGACAAAATACCCGATACCGACTGATCCCGGAGACGGAATCACAGATGAGGAACTGGAAATCTACAGAAATATTGCGGAAATTATCAAGGACTGCGAAACCACAATAGGCTATAATCTGGGATATTTTCCGAAACTGGCTTTGGAAAAGACAACTTTCTATGTGATGCAGTCCGCGCCGGTTCTGCCCCGTGACTATATCAAAGAGCTGATTGAAATCAGGGCTTATTATGGTGATCCGAATCGGGACTGATGCTGTGGATGCGGCCTCCCACCCGCATCCTCCGGCAAAGATATTTGTCGGCAGATGTCGCTGAGTTCATAAATTCAGGTACAGAACAGAAAATTGCGGAAGTCACTTTTCAGTCACGCAGGGACGACTGAGAATAGCCCGGCAATTCAATCTTCAATCTTCAATCTTCAATCTTCAATCTTCAATTTTCAATTAATAAAAAGCTATGCCACATCAACTTGAAATAACGCTTAAATCCGACCTGCTTGACGCGGAAGGCGAGGGCGTCCGCCAGAAAGCGCAGGATTATTTTGGAATAGTGCTCTCCCAGGTCCGTACCATCCACCTCATAACCATTGACGCAGACCTCTCCGGGGAGCAGTTGGAAAAGGTCCGGACGGAAATTTTCACCAATCCCGTGACCCAGGTGTCTTCATACAATCCGCTTCCCATTGAATTTGACCAGACCATCTGGGTGGGGTACCGACCCGGGGTCAGGGATAATCCCGGCAGCACCGCGGTGGAGGCGGTGGAGGATGTCCTGGGAATAAAATTCGGCGCGGATGAGGCTGTTTACACCTCCAAACGCTACTGTCTGAAAGGCAGCTCTCTTACTGCCGAGGTTGCGGACATGATTGCATCCGAGCTTTTGGCCAATGATATTATTCAGCAGTGGAAGATTTTCTCAGAAGAAAGTTATGAGCCTTCAACCGGAGTCGGTCTGATTATTCCCAAAGTCATACTTAATCATGATCCCACAGTTTCCTCCATTCCCATTGACAGCGATGCAACCCTTCAAAAGGTGAGCAATGCGCGCAATCTGGCCCTGAATCCCAATGATATTCCCTTCATCAGAGCCTATTTCCTGAATAAGAAAGTGCAGACCGGGCGCGCCCGTGTGGGGCTTTCAGATCCCACCGATATTGAACTTGAATATATCTCCCAGGCCCGAAGCGATCATTGCAATCACAACACATTTCAGGGCCTGTTCCGCTATCAGGAATATGCAGGCGCGCCTGTTGAAGTGGTGGACAATCTTTTCAAAACCTGCATTGAGGCTCCGACCCTTGAATTAAAGGGAAAAAAGCCGTGGGTGATATCAGTGTTGTGGGACAATGCCGGTGTGGGACGGTTTGACGAAGATCATTATTATGTGATCACCGGCGAAACCCATAACTCTCCATCCAATATGGAGGCTTACGGCGGCGCCATCACCGGGATTGTCGGAGTGTATCGTGATCCTCTGGGTACGGGAAAAGGCTCAAAGCTGATCATGGGCAGTTACGGGTTTTGCGTGGGACACGGGGACTATGACGGAGACCTCCGACCGCGCCTCCATCCGAGACGTCTGTTGGACGGCGTCATAGAAGGTGTCCGGGACGGAGGCAACAAGAGCGGCATTCCCACCACTTTCGGCCAGGTGCTTTTCCATCACGGTTATATGGGAAAATGTCTCGTCTTTGTGACGGCTGTGGGGCTGATGCCGGCGACGGTCAGGGGAGAACCCGCGGAACAGAAGACCGCATCGCCCGGAGACCTGCTGATAATGTGCGGCGGAAGGGTCGGCAAAGACGGCATTCACGGCGTGACTGCCTCTTCTGAAGTCTTTTCCGAGCATACCCCTGCGGGCCATGTACAGATTGGCGATCCATATACCCAGAAAAAAATGCACGATTTCCTTTTGGAAGCCAGGGACGAGGGACTGATTCACTTTATCACGGACAACGGCGGCGGCGGACTTTCCTCGTCCATCGGAGAATCTGCACGGTTCAGCAACGGATGCGAGGTTCAACTCGAAAAAGTGCCGTTGAAATATCAGGGACTTGACCAGTGGGAAATCTGGATTTCAGAATCTCAGGAGCGCATGACGGTGGCTGTAAAACCGGAACACGCGGAGCGTTTTCTTGAACTTTCGGAAAAACATGCGGTGGAGAGTACCGTGATCGGAACATACACGGATTCAGGCAAACTTCATATCACTTACAATGGCAAGACCTGCGCATACATGAATATTGATCTCACGGAGTCTGGTTTTCCTCAGTGGGAGTTTGACGCACAATGGCAGCCTCCGGAAGAGCGGGGATTGTCTGAACCTGTTCTCGGCGAACCCGCGGATTATGAGAATTTGCTCTTGGATATGCTTTCACGCCCCAATATCTGTTCCAAGGAATGGATCACCAGGCAGTATGACCATGAGGTTCAGGGGGCCAGCGTGATCAAACCCCTTGTGGGCGCAAATCGTGATATATACAGCGATGCGGTGGTGATACGGCCTGTGCTGGATTCCCAAAAAGGACTTGCATTTTCACAGGCACTGGTGCCTGCATATTCAGCCATTGACGCGTATCTGATGACGAGTTGCACCATTGACGAGGCTGTACGCAGGCTCATCGCGGTCGGCGGTGATCCGGAACATATCGGCGGGGTGGATAATTTCTGCTGGCCGAATATTCAGTATCATCCCCGGGACAATCCCGACGGCAAATTCAAAGCTGCTCAACTGGTGCGATCCTGCCGGGCACTCAGGGATATGTGCCTGGCTTATGGAATTCCCCTGCTTTCGGGTAAGGACAGTATGTATGTTGACGGTCATCTTCCAGGGAGATACCGGGAAACCCATAAGGTTTCTGCCCCTGAAACCCTTCAGTTCTCTGCCATCGGCGTGATTGATGATATGACAAAATGCGTCACCATGGATTGTAAGATGCCCGGAGATTTGCTGTACGTCATCGGCATGACCCGGAACGAGATGGGCGCGTCTGAATATTACGAGCATCTCGGCCATACAGGGCTGACTGGTCCCAAAGTTTTTCCGGAGCAGTTTATGCCTGTTTACAAGAGGCTGCATCGCGCTATAAAGGAAGAATTTGCGGCTTCTGCTCACTGTGTATGTCGCGGGGGACTGGCCGTGCATCTGGCGATGATTGCCATGGGCGGGGATTGCGGTCTGACAGCCGATCTCAGTGCCGTACCTTCGGAACTCGTGAAGCGGAATGATACAATTCTGTTTTCGGAATCTGCCGGCCGGTTCATTGTGACCGTTGATCCTGACAATCAGGAGCAGTTTGAGAAAATTTTTGATGATGTTTCGTGCGCCTGTATTGGGAAAATTAATGGCGAACCTGATTTTAAGATAAAAGGAATTGGAGGAAAAACGCTCCTTGATGTTCCTGTTCAGTCGCTCAGAAATGCTTGGAAGGATCCGTTTGGCGGGATGGTCTGAATTTTCTGCGGTTTCACATAATCAGCAGATCATTGCCGGACGGGGTTGTAAGTACCCGGCCAAAAGTTTTCCGGGATTTTTTCCCGGGAAAACAGCTTCTGCAAACCGCGGATGAACACGGATTAACGCTGATGAGTCCGCGGCAGACAGGCATCTGCGTTTATCTGCGTTCATCTGCGGTTCCTCATATGCAGATACCTGAAAATATATGGCCAGGTACTTAAACCCCGTCCGGCAGAGCGCAACCCCGTCCGGCACAGGGAACTGCCCGTCCGGCAGATCATGAAACTTATGCTGACGAGGATCGGCATAACATTGCGGACGGGGTTGCAAACCCCGTCCGGCATAGGATATTTTTGAAACTGAATGCTGGATGTTTGGGATTTGTTAGTTGAAATTTATTTGGAATTTGGAATTTATTTGGGATTTGAGATTTGAGATTTGTTATTTCAAAAAAAGGGGGGAAAATGACAAAAAAAAGAAAACTGATTCTGGTTGGCATGGGTATTTTCATCAGTCTGATGATCCTTGTGCCTGTTGGTCTCCTTTTTTATTTGGAAACAGACCATGCTCAGGGCATCATCCAGACAAAAATCAACAACGCCATTCCCGGCACTGTCTCTTGGGAAAAATTTCGTTTTTCCCTGCTCAGGGGCAGATTTGAATTAAAAAATGTGCTGCTCAGAGGGCCGTCCGATGACAAACTCGCGGGGTTTGACCGCCTTTTCATTGATTGTTACTGGCCTGCGCTTTTTCACAAAGAACTTGTGGTTTCAGAACTGACCCTAAAAAAGCCCAATGCTGATCTCAGGGTAAACAAGGAGGGCAAACTCAACCTGACGGATGCATTTCCGCCTCCGAAAAAAGATGAAAAGCCAAAAAAGGAAAAGGGGAAGCTTCCGCTGAACATCCTTGTCAGTTCCCTTAATATTGTGCAAGGTTCGGTTCAGTATGAAATGGCAGCCAAAAATATGAAGGCCGGGGTGCAGGGATTTGATCTTACTGTCACGGACGCAAATCTTATGGAACAATCGGGGAATCTTGCCCTTGAAATCGGCAAAGCTAATATTGCCAGCCCGAAAATTCAGAAACAGGTGAATCATATCCAACTGAAGGCAAACCTCAGGGAACAGCGGATTGACCCGCTCATTCTCAAGCTTGAGACGCGGGAATCGGCACTTGCGCTCTCCGGAAGCATTCAGGATATTTTGAAAGATCGGCGGTTGAATCTTACCCTTGACCTGAAAGCCTCCCTTGCTGAAATCCGGGAAAATTTGCAGTTGAAACAGGATCTGACCGGACAGGCTGCATTGCTTATGACCGTCCAGGGAACGGCAAACAATCCTGACGCGTCGCTCCGACTGGATTATGGCGGCGGGAACCTTGCAGGAAATCAGATTGACGGGATTGATCTGGACTGCCAACTCAAAGACAGAACCCTGAACCTTGACAATCTCTTAGTGAAAGCGGCGTCCGGGTATCTGAATCTGCAAGGAAATGTTGATCTGCAAAATGCCTTTGCCAATGGTTTTCTTGCCCCTGAAAAAGACTTGGAGGTCATTGCTTATGATCTTACGCTTAAAGGAAATCAGCTGAATCTGGAGGAACTGTCCGCAGGCAAAAAGAATATGAAAGGGCTTGTGAACTCAGATATTTCTGTCCAGGGAAAGGGGATTTCTCCCAAAACACTTTCAGCCAAAGTGATGCTGAGTTTGACCGGGGAACAACTGTCAGCCGAGCGGATCGCCACGCCCATTGATCTGAACGTGAACGCAGAAGCGCAGCTTGAACATGGGCTTGTCACGGTGAAAGCTTTGGAAGCAAAAGCAGGTGAGATTCACCTTCAGACAGACGGATATTTTAATCTGAATTCCCAGAAGCTTGACGCGGACATCCTTCTGGATGCGCCGAATCTTGCCGCCAACCTGCAGGCACTTGGCATAAAAGATGTCCATGGAAACCTGAAACTCGACGCCAATGTTTCCGGATCGGTGAAACAACCGATTTTTGATTGCGCTCTGACAGGGGAAAAGCTCCGCTTCCAGGATATCACCATCGGAAACATCGCCTTAAACGCCGCGTCTGATCCGTCCGGCATGGTTCGGGTCTCAAAGCTGGACATCAGAAACCAGGGGGCAGTCCTGCAAGGCAAAGGGTCTGTCCAAGTGTTTCAGAAGGATTCTCTCGCGGTTGACCCGACAATTCCTTTAAATTTCTCTCTGAGCCTTCGTGATGTTGATCCGAAAAAATTTTACACCAGAGCACCGGTAAGTGGAAAGCTGAAACTTGATGCCTCCGTCTCCGGATCAGTGAAACAGCCGATTTTAGACCTTTCACTCAGGGGAGATCAGCTTCGTTTTAAAGAGATCACCATCGGGGATGTCGGATTAGACGCGACGTCCGACCCCTCCGGAAACGTGAAGATATCAAATCTGGGCATTGAAAATCAGGGGTCGGTTCTGCAGGCGAGCGGGTCAGTCCGGGTGTTTCAGAAAAATTCCCTGAAAGTTGATCCTGCAATGCCTTTGAGCCTTTCCATACTCCTTCGCAACATTGAACCCAAGGACTTTCTCAGCACAGTCCCGGCAGACCTCACCGCGGATGGGAAAATAGACCTCGGCGGTAATATCAAGGCATTGAGCCTTGTCGGGGATTTGCAGGCAAAAAAACTGACTGTGGGAAAGGCTGTCCAGGCAAAAAATATCTCGGTGTCCGCTGATTTCAAAGATGTGACAGGGCAGAAGGGAACGGTAAGCATTCACGGAAAGCATTTTGATTTTGGCGTTCAGAAAGTCAGAGAAATCAAAGTGGATGCCCGGCTTGACGGAAAAGACATCGGAATTGACTCGCTTCAAATCGTGCTTGTTCCCGGGGCAACCATTGAGGGTACGGGAAAAATTTCTCTTCCGAATTCGTATCAGGTGAATCTGGCATCCAAAGGCATCAATCTGGAGAGTATTGACAAAGTCCGGGACCAGAAAATTGCAAAGGGAAAGATTCTCTTTGATATTTCAGGAAAGGGGACCTTCAAAGACCCGCAGCTTGAAGGAGATATCGCAGTGAAGAATCTCCGGGTGAAGGGGAAGCCAGTGGATGATTTCCAGATTCATGTTGCTGTTCAGGAGAATCTGGCCCGGGTTTCAGGTAAGTTGAACTTTGACCTTGACGCGTCATATCATTTGCAGAAAAAAGACTTTGCAGCCATGCTCCGCTTTGACAAAACCGATCTCGGCCCATATCTCAAGCTTGCAGATCAGACTGATCTGGCCGGAATGCTCACCGGGAAAATCCAAGCCAGCGGAAATGCGGGGACCATTGACAAGGTTCAGGCCAATGCGGATTTGTCGGAACTGAATCTTCTTTTTAAAAAGAAGGAGATAGTCAGTTCCAAGGGCTTCAAAGCCTCTTTCAGAAACGGGAAAATTTCGATTCCCGGTTCCCAGCTTCGCCTTCTTAATGACGGACATCTGGAGATATCCGGACAGGGAAAACCTGCCGGTCCCTTTGACTTCCGCTTGAAAGGGAATATCCCCTTGCAACTCGCAGCCCAGTTTACCGACGCGGTTCCTGATATCACGGGAAATATCAATCTTTCCGCAAATATAAAAGGAAGCCCGTCAAAACCTGATCTCCGTGCGGACATCGAACTGAAAAACGTGGGCATGACAGTTCCCGGTCTTTTGCAGCAGTTGCACGATGTGAACGGCCAGATTCAGGTCACGCCCAAGGCCGTCGTAATTAAAGGGATCAAAGGACAGTTGGACAGCGGCCAGATTGATCTGAGCGGCAAAATTGACCTCAAGGCGTTCAAGCCTGTCAGAATGACCGCAAATCTCAAAACAAACGCCCTTCCCATAAACGTCCCTGATACGCTGGACATTGTTTTGAGCACTGATCTGCAAGTCAGCGGAACCCCGGAAAAGTCAATGGTCACCGGAGAAGCTGTTATTCTTGAGGGAAGATATTATAAAGATGTGGATCTGAGTCTCCTCAGCGGATTAAAGAGCGTGGCGCAGAAAAAGCGGGAAACCGCGCCCCAGTCTTCAAAATCCGCACAGCCCTTTCTCAAAAATATGGAGCTTGATATTTCCGTGAAACGGAGGAATCCTTTTCTGGTTGAGAATAACCTCGCTCTGCTGGACATCAATCCCGACCTCCGCATCTATGGGAAAGCGGACAATCCGCTCATCAGCGGCCGGGCAGGGATTGAGTCCGGAACCATCACCTATCAGAAAAAGGACTTTGAGGTCAAAAAGGGCATCATTGACTTTCTGAATCCGTATAAAATCGAACCGACCCTTGATATAGAAAGTGAGATCAGCATACGGGAATGGGCCATTACTCTGAAGGTTTCAGGGATGCCCGATGCGCTCGATTTTCAACTCACTTCCAATCCCCAGGAAGAACACGGAGATATCCTGTCTCTTCTCGTAATGGGCAAAACCACATACGAGCTGGGGAAAAGCGAGGGCGGGACCAGCCAGTTCCCTACCCAGATGCTTGCCGACATTGTTGAGAACACATTCGGCGATGATATCAAAAAGGCCACCGGGCTTGATATTCTGAAAGTGGAGTTTCAGGATGATGAAAATACAGGGGATTCGGATCGGGTAAAAGTCACTCTGGGCAAGGAGCTTTCCCGGCGAATGACTGTAAAATACGCTATGGAATCAAAGAACGGCGAGATGGTTCAGAAAGGGATTGCAGAGTACAAATTTCTTGAAAACATGATGCTGACGGGCTTTCAGGACAGCAAGGGGACATTTGGGGGAGAATTGCGGTACAGGCTTGAATGGTGAATGCTGAATTATGAATGCTGAGGGATGAAAAGGGGGGGAGGGAGGACGATGAGACAGAAACAGATTCTTTGGGGGGCGTTGATCTTATATTTTCTGTTTGCGGGTCATGTATTTTCGGAGGATAATGTTGCAGAGGTGGAATCGCCTCCGATTGTTTCCAAGATTATCGTGGAGATTGACGAGGCGCGGGGGGATAAAGCCAAGTGGGTTGAGATGGCAAAAAAGCTCATCTTTCTCCGAGAGGGAGAACCGCTTTCCACCGAACGGTTTCAGGAAACTCTTGAGGCGTTAAAGGTGTGCAAAAAGTTTCAGAACATTCATGCGGATGCCAGCGACGGAACAGAAGAGATCACGATTACGTTTCAGCTCACACCGTTCCGGCAGATCAAAGATATTAAGATCAATGACGCGTCCCCTCTTTTTGAACGGGAGATTCTCAATGTGATGACGATCTATATCGGCGACGCGTTTGTTCAGGAGGAACTTTCCAAACAGAAAACCCTGATTGAGAAAATTTTCCAAAACGAAGGGTTTGTTGATCCCAAGGTTGAGGTCACTGCAAAAGAAGACCCGGAAGACGGTTATTTCACCGTTTATGTGAACATCGAAAGGGGCGATTATTTCAGTGTCAGGAATCTTGAGATTGAGGGAAATAAAGCTTTTTCAAACGCGAGACTCAAACTGAGAATGAAAACTTGGACTGCATCCCTGCTCCCCCGGGGTCCGGGACGGTTTATCGAAAAAAATCTCAGAGAAGATGTTAAAAATCTGACTGAATATTACCGGGAAAAAGGATATCCTGATGCGGTGATTGATTCTAAAATTGAAAAAGATCCTGAGACAAAGGGCGTTTCCGTTGCTGTCATCATTAAGGAAGGGAATGAATACGATGTGGAATTTGAAGGAAATGAGGAATTCTGGGACCTCACACTGAAAAAAGACCTGGTTCTTTTCAAAGAGGGAAACAGGAACAATTTTGGCATAAGAAAGAGCGTAAGAAATATTAAAGATCATTACAGGAAAGCGGGGTATCTCAAGGCTGATGTGAAGGTTGAGGACGAGATAAAGGATGACGAAGCCGTCCGGATGCTCTGCTTTGTCATTGATGAAGGGCCTCAGTCTCTTGTCGAGTCCATTCAGATTAAGGGAAATCATTTATTTGATGAAAAGAAGATAAAGAAGCAGATGCTCACACAGTTGCCGGGGATTCTGGCGAACGGAGCCTTTGTCCCGGAAGTCCTAAAGGAAGATATGAACGCTGTCATATCGCTTTATTTTAACCAGGGATATAAGAATACAAAAGTGGAGAAGGATGTGAAATGGAGCGAGGACAGACAAAAGGTCTCTGTCCGTCTTGATATCTCGGAAGGCGTTCAGACGCTTGTTTCCTCGGTAAGCCTTCCTGAATCCGGCATCCTGTCTTCAGAAGAAATGCGTGACATCATTCAGGTAAAAGTGAAAACGCCTTTTCTGAAATCTCTCGTTCAGGAGGATGAAAAAAGCCTGGCTTCTGTAATTTCCGAAAAAGGCTATCCGCATGTTGATGTAAAAGGAGAAATTTCAATCAAAGAGGATCAGTCAGAGGCCGCTGTGAAATACAATGTGACTGAGGGGCCTTATGTGAAGATGGGCGAGGTTTATCTTACGGGCAATTTTCGTACAGAAAAGAGAATCGTGCTGAACGAGCTTGAGATTGAGCCGGAAGCCCCGTTCTCTCTAGTAAAGCTGCTCGAAGCCCAACGGAATATTCGGAATATGAATATCTTTGACTCTGTTCAGTTCAAAGCCATCGGCCTCAAGGAGAAATCAGACGAAATTCATCTTTTCGTGGAGATGGAGGAAAAAAAACCGTATTTTGTTGAGGTGGGCATGGGATATGATACGGAAAGAAGCTTTTTCGCGCACGCAAAATCAGGGGACAGGAATCTGTTCGGAACAAACAAAAGTGCCTGGTTGAGCGGAGAAGTCAGTCAGATCGGATACCGGGGCGAGTTCGGAATTACGGAGCCGAGGCTTTTCGGTTCCCGGATATCTTCGACATTCGGGCTTTTTGCAGAAGAAAAAGAAGAGCTTAACCAGGATTTCGGGATCAGGTCTTTTGGCTCGTCCCTCGGATTCAGCCGAAAATGGCTGAAAAAACTGAACACAAGCCTGAATTTTCACTTTGAGCAGAGAGATCAGTTCAGGACTGACACAGGAGAGTCACTGATTTGCGATGTGAGTCAGGAGGAATGTGAGACAAGAAGAATCTTTGTCACAACGCCTTCCATCAGTTATGACACGAGAGATTCCTTTGTCCGCCCCACAAAAGGGGTTTTTTCCTCTGCCTCTGTTGCGGTTTCGCAAGGACTTGAGAGTTCGCTGGATACTTTTCTGAAATATCAGGCTGATGCAAGATTCTACTGGTCACCGGTGAATCGCCTGACCTTTGCCTGGCATGGCAGAGGGGGTTATATTTATCCGTTCGGTTCGTCAGAAAGGGTGGCGAAGGATCAGCTCTTTTTCCTGGGCGGGACTTCCGATGTCCGGGGATTCAAGGAGAATATGCTCCGATTTGACGCGGACGAGAAATCTCTGGGCGGCCAGACCTCAATCCTGGGAAGCATGGAGGCAAGAATTGACCTGGGCCTTAATTTTGAATTTACCACATTTTACGATGTGGGGAAACTGGCGGATACGTTTGAAAAGAGCAATTCTTCAGAATTACGATCCGCAGCCGGCGTGGGCCTGCGGTATATTACGCCAATCGGACCGATTGGTTTTCTCTACGGAGTCAAGCTGGGCAAGGAGGAAGGGGAGAGCGCGGGGCGGCTGCATTTTTCTTTGGGTTATACCTTCTAACTCGATGTCTCTGCATTTAAGAAATCTTTCCGGAAGTTGCTTTTGTGCTGACCAGTGAGCGTAATTCATTTATCAGATTTTTTATCATCTCTCCCTGGGCTCTCATTTTTTCAGAGGCAGAGGCAGATTTCTCTGCAATGGCCGCGTTATTCTGAGCCACTTTGTCTATTTCTGTAAAAGCTTTGCTTATCTGCTCAATTCTCACTGCCTGTTCTTCAGATGTCCCGGCAATTGAAATTATCAGCTTTTCTATTTTATCGGAGAAATTTGCAACTTTTGCGAAAATATTACGGGTTTCGGAAACAATATCTCCTCCGATCTGTATCTTTTCCAGTGTTTTTTCAATAAGATCAGATGTGTTCCGGGTTGCCTCGGCCGTTCTCATTGCCAGATTCTTCACCTCCCCGGCAACAACTGCAAATCCGGCCCCGGTTTCACCGGCTCTGGCTGCTTCGACGGACGCGTTCAGTGCGAGAAGATTTGTCTGAAAAGCGATCTCGTCAATCATCTTGACAACTTTGGATGTTTCCTGACCCACAAGGATAATTTCTTCCATGGAATACGTCAGTATCATCATGGAGTCATTGGCTTTTTTAATAACCTGCCCCGCTTTTTTCATAAAATTGTCGGCCTGACCTGTATTGTCCGCATTTTTTCTTACCATAGAGGACACCTCTTCCAAAGCCGAGGATTTCATTTCGCTCGCTGCCGCGTGTTCGGAAGTTCCCTGAGCCAGCATCTGACTGAGTGACGCAATCTGTTCGGAAGACAGAAAAATTTGTCCGATCCCTCTGTCTGACTCCTCAATGATGCGTACGACAGGAGATACGATCTTGCGTTTAATTATAAACAAAATAATCAGAACTGAAAAACCGATGATAGCAGAGGAAATAGCAGCTGTTAAATCGTTTCTTGTTTTGGCAGACATATTGGCTGATGATATTTTTCGAGAAATTTCATTCCGGACAAGCTCGGAAAAACCGTCAAGTTCTTCAGTCAGTCTATTTTTTTCTTTTCCCAGTTTTTTCACTATTTGGATGTTCTCTGTTTTTTCCAGAAACTCATTGTCCTCGCTCATTTTGATGTAAACTACACTTGCAGAATTTGTGTAATCATCTAACTTGTGCAAAAAAATGTCGCTCTCTGTTCGTATCTGCCCGCTCATATTACCCAATCTCCCCAAAATCTCCGCAATTTCACCAGATGCCTCCCTCGCACTTTCAATGGCATCGAGATCATCCAGGAAAACCACGTCTTCATAAAATTTTGACTGTCGGCCAAACATTATTTTCGCGGTCTGCACCAATTCCGTCGCAATTACGGCAAATTCGGAGATATTCAGAATTTGCGCCTGAATTTTCTTCATGCTCAGATAGTTGAAAAGTATCAGAGTTATTGACAAAATTACCAATGGACTGATGGCTAAGGCTATTTTTTTTCCGGCACTCATGTTCAAATTTCCTTTAATCCCGATTAAGTGAGAGGCCGAGAAAACCCGCCTCGATGGTTTGATTAAAACGTGAAAGTCGTTTTCGCAGCGAACAGCAAATGTTACGGACGGGGTTGCAAACCCCGTCCGGCAGTCGGGCCGGCAGTCGGGGTTGCGTCGTTTTCGCAACGAACAGCAAATGTTACGGACGGGGTTGCAAACCCCGTCCGGCAGTCGGGAATCCGGCAGTCTTAGTTTATCTGACTTTGATGATTTTTACAATGGTTTCAGAATCGTCCGGAATCCCCTCGGATGAAACATATCCGACAGCCCCTTTTGTTTCAGCAATGTATTCGATTAATTCCGCCTCTGTTCTGACGGACTTGGGGGGCACGCCTCTGCCGGTGAAAATCATTCTTTTCCAATAAGACTTCCACTTGGCGTGGGATTTGTTCAGGTATTGTTTCAGAAACATTTTATGAATTACTGTATCTTTGAGCGTTGTTACATGAATCTTGCGATGGTCGCTCCATTGCACTCTTTTGCCGAAAAAAATTTCCTTAATCTCCTTCCGGCTCAAGGTGTTTTCAGGCACATCCTTGTTGGCGATAATGATGACATCTGCATAAGCCGCAGAAGAAAATGCCACCATAGCCAATAATCCGACGATAATTTTTTTCATTTTTCCCCTTTTTTTGTTAGCGTCAAAGTGTAGTCATCAATCACCTGAACGCGGAACTGCGAACTTTTGGTCATCAGCCGCCTGAACGCGGAACTGCGAGCTTCCGGAACTGCGAATTTCCTTATCAGAAACTGAAAGTCGTTTTGATCGCAAAAAGAAACGCTTTATCCGACATTTCTCCCTCTGATGATGTTTCATGGGCTAATCCGTCAATATGATGGCCTTCAATCTTCCATAACCAGTGATCGTCAATATCAAACCGGAAAGTTACGGCAAAATCCTTTGACGCATTGAAACGATCCCCGTGCTTGTCATTTTTGTCGTAATAAAATATGGAATAATATGTTCCCACCTCAAGCCAGTCAGTGAACGCATAAGAAAGGCTGCCGTAATAACCCTGTGATTCGGTCTTTACAGTTAAGCCAGGCGGGTTCATATACAATTCCACGTCGATTTGAAAATATTCAGCGGAAAATCTGAAATCATAAATATTATATTCAAGAGAGGCAACCCACCATGCCATTGTATTAAAATCCGTGGTAAAATTTTGGGGCGGTGTGCCGGGCGGTCCCATGACAACATCACGGGATGTCGTAAAACCGGAAACATCCGTCATGCTGGCGCCGATCATCAGCCCCTCAGCAGGTGTCTCCCATAAAATTTGTCCTGAATACGAATAATCCAGCTCCACATCCCTGATTTCCCGGCTATCGAGTTTTCCTTTATCCTTTATCTTCTGCTTGCCGATCTGTCCGCCCAGAAACTGATACGAAAAACCATGAGGCAGGATGCCGTATATGCTGATCCCGTTCATGCCTGTGAGGAGATCTCTCGTTCCCTCCTCATAAACACTCTGAGGCAGAAAAATATTTGTGCGCGCTGCATCAATGTCACGGCTTTGGTTGTACAGTCCGTGAGGGACCTTCAGCATTCCCACGCGCAGGCCCAGCCAGTTCCGGTACTGATAATCAGCAAAGGCCCAGTCAATTTTCACTTCGTTATTTCCGGCCCGGCCCAGATCACGGGATAAAAACTGCATTCCCAGGCTCAGATTCTCTGTGGGTCTCGTTGTAAAGTTTATACCGATTTCGCTGAACTGGAATGTTCCGTCTTTTGTCTCAGCGAAAAAATAGTTGTTGTCATCCGATATCAGATATCCCTGAGAAATGAAACCATGAATCTCTGTCTGTTCCAAATCATAAGCATAGGCATTCCATGCAGCAAGAAAAATGCTTATGACAAAAATCACTTTTTTCATCTCCCTCCCCTCCCTGTTCTGTTGATTTTTTCAGTGCTGTCCGGCACATCCCTGTCTGCGATAATGACGATATCTGTATAAGCCGCAGAAGAAAATGACATCATGGCCAATAATCCGACAATAAATTTTTTCATTCTTCCCTCTTTTTTGTACAACCTGTTTCTTTGTCCTGTTTGCCATCTGAAGCCTCGGATCACAATAAATTTTTCCATCAGTGATCAGACCTCTTTTCTTTCATGATCATCAATGTAATGTCAACCCCTCTCGTCACATTTCACCCTCATTTAAGCTGATATTTGTCATGTCAAAAGCTGACGGTTAAAAGATAATTTGCCTGATTTATTGTTAATATCAATTCAATATTTTTTTATTGCATTTGTTTCAGAGTGCTGATATAAATATTTTTAATATTTAGTATCTGTTGAATTTTTTCTGGGCAGATTATCCCGTATCCGGCTCCGGATCGGAATCTGAAATTTCCTGTTTAAGGAGTTTTTTGCTGATTATAACGCTTTTAGGGGAGGCCTGAAATCAGCCCTGCGTCGCACCTTTTTAACCACAGAGGACACAAAGGGGGCACAAAGCTAAACCTGCACGTTCAGGCCGGATCTGTCTGAGGGCAGGTGCGGGAGTCTCCCCTGAATCCGTTATAATCAGGTTTTTTGATGTTTTTTGTAGAATTCAGAGAAAAACCTAAAACCTAAAACCTAAAACCTAAAACCTAAAACCTAAAACCTAAAAC
>JAOZLU010001131.1 GCA_029934695.1 Desulfobacterales bacterium
TTACATGAGCATTAACGCTTGCCGCTTCTTCAGGGGTAAGATCATCATCAAGTCCCACCAGCACCTTCAGAGCGATCACTGCATCTGCCAGAGTCACAGATCCATCACCGTCCAAGTCTCCTTCCAAAACGGACTTTGTAACTGTAAGAGTTACGGTTTCTGCATCATCTCCTATTTTGGTAGTAAGGTCTCCTAAGTCATCTATAACGGTAGATGAGGTCGCAGCTACTTCCTCCAGCGTAAATGTAGTGGAGCCAACAGTCGCATCAGCCTTGACATCAAATATAAGCGTAACAACATTTTCGGTACCCGCTGTAATTGCCTCAGCAAACGAAACATTCACTGTGGTGCTTGCGCCGCTTCCTGAAGGATTGCCAACCGTCGGAGCTCCTCTCCCTGCTTTAAAAGCGGGGTCTGCCGGTGCAAAGGCATCTCCATCGTACTTGATATCGAATGAGAGGGTATCTACCGACATACCGCCAGATGTGGCTGCCGAGTTGTCCAGTGCAACAGAGACTTTTACCCCCGCCGCTGTCCCTTGAACAACCGATGCCTCTGACGAAGCCAAAGCAAGTGACAGGACAACATCGTCATAAAGATTCAGGTTACCAATAGCTTCGGTCGGATTAGCCGTTCCATCAAAATTGTCCTTGGGCATTCCTTCTCTGATGGCTTTAACTTTCCAGGTCGTGGCACCTAACTCCATATCCGTAGTCTGCACATATTGATACCAACAAATCGTTTTACCAGCGTTTTCAGCAGCATCACCTGGGTATGTATAGCAGTTTTTGGTATCATCAGTTCCAGCTGCTGCCATAGCATCAGCTTCTGATGCCGCCAACCTGTTATCCTTATCCCACTTCTTCTCTTTCGGGTCAGTTTTGCTATCCGGATCATCTATCACATTTCCATCATCTACTGTAATAGCAGCATCACTGCCAATTGTCAGTTCAAACTTTGTTGGCCCGCTCGCAGCACTCCACTCAAATGTCGGCATCAGCTCATAAGTTTTTGCATCAGCCTCAGGTGCAATCAATGTGGGGGGTTCTTCCCCATCCACCTGTGCATTGGCACACACCGGAAAGATGAGGACAGCCGCCATCAGTCCCATCAGAGTTAATGCCAGAATGTTCCGTTTTACCATAGTTTTCCTCCTTTTTCTGTTTAAAATTTTTTTAATTTTTTCCTTA
>JAOZLU010001132.1 GCA_029934695.1 Desulfobacterales bacterium
TTCGGAATCGTGCCGGTCAGTTTCTGGCTTGGTCTCTGTCATGTCATTGAAATACTTTCCATGCGTAACTCTGTCGGCCATGAGATTCATCTCCTGATCAATGCTCATTTTCGCACCTGATTTTTTTGCAGATACTGACCGGTGTTTCCGAGCAGCAGATCGGATATGCTTAAAGGTTTCCCGAATTTTTGTTTTTAATCTGTAAACCTTTGTTAAACAGGGATTCATGAGTTCTCATCTATATAGGAGCCGTTATTAATTGAATTTTTTTGAGATCAAAATTAACCTGTTGTAAATATTGATCTTTTTTCTGAGAAAATATTGAGTGAAAATATCACCCGATAATCAAGCTTTCTGACCTTATTCCGCTAAAAAGCCTGTCATTCCTGCTTTCGCAGGAATGACAGAAAAAAAACTTTATAATCAAGTATTACAAACAGTTTTTTGGTTTAACTGGCTTCCAGCTCACTTAACTTCCCAAATAATTTAGCACTGGAGGTCACCAAATTCCCGAACATTATATATGGTATCAAGCGCAAAATGTATTTCGGAAGATCAGTGATCTTTTCCATGATTCGGAGGTTTACAATAAAAATTTTCTGTTGTCAAGTGATCATTTTATCGATTTTTTTTTTTGAGTATATAAAATAACCATTAATATTTTATCATTCAATTCAAGTAAATACAGCTTCATTTGGGAATTTGATTCCTATAATGAAAATTTTTTGTTCTGTCAGGCAATATTGTATCAGTGAAATAGAACAGGCTGAAGATATCCCCCGGATACCCGAACAAGATATTTTAAGTACCTGAAAATTTATGGTCGGGCACCTTATATCACAAAAAGTATATAGGGAAAGGCAGGTATCATTTCAATTTTTTTCACATATTGTGATAACTATAATAAAAGTTTCCTGTTTTGTCAAGCAGTAATTTTCAGCAATTATCAATCGAAACATTTCGGACGGGGTTGCAAACCCCGTCCGGCAATCATGGCAATGTGAAACCCCGTCCGGCAATCGAAACATTTCGGACGGGGTTGCAAACCCCGTCCGGCAATGATAATTTTCAGCAATTATCAATCGAAACATTTCGGACGGGGTTGCAAACCCCGTCCGGCAATCATGGCAATGTGAAACCCCGTCCGGCAATCGAAACATTTCGGACGGGGTTGCAAACCCCGTCCGGC
>JAOZLU010000101.1:0-2051 GCA_029934695.1 Desulfobacterales bacterium
TTGATGTTTGATGCTTGATGCTTCTTTCAACTTTCAATCTTCCACTTTATTTTTTCGTATTGATCACCGCACCTTTATAGTATGAAATCTCAAAATCGTCTGAAAATTCTCTCAAAGATTCTGTCGCTCCGAGCAGCAGAACGCCTCCTGGCTTTAATATTCCGGCTATCTTCGAGAATAATTCCCTTTTAAAAGTTTCAGAAAAATATATTGAAACATATCTGCACAGAATCAGATCAAAAAAGTCAGCAAATATAAAGTCATCCTGCAAGTTGAATTTTTCAAATCGGACCCGCTTTTTAAGTTCCTGATCAAACAGCCAGAACTTGCCGGCTTTGCTGAAGTAGTTTGTTTTTTTCTCTTGGGGAAGGCCCCGGTTCATGGCAATGGTGTCGTATTGTGCGGCAATGGCGGATGAAAGTGCGGATGATGAAATATCCGTACCGAGAATTTCGACCCGCTCTGAAAGCGATGGCAGGCCCCGTTCTTTTGCAGCTTCATCCAAAAGCATCACCAGAGAATAGGCCTCCTGACCGCTTGACGCGGCTGCGGACCATACCCTTGCCTTGCCAGTTTCAGAAGAGCGATGAAGGAGGTCCGGAACCGTCACTTCTGTCAAATAGTCCCATGCGTTTTTATCACGGAACCATGAAGTTTCATTGGTCGTCATTGCATCAACGATCCGGTCCCGGAGTTCTCCGGCAGGATCCTGCATCCTCGCTTTGAGATGAAGCTCCTGAAATGATTTGCAGCCTGTTTCGGAAAGAAGATCAGAAAGCCTTGATTCAATGAGATATTCCTTGTCCCTTTCAAGATAAATGCCGCAATGCTCCTCAATATATTTTTTCATGAGGACATATTCAGGTTCGGTAATTTTCAGCATTACAAATTCCCCTTCTTCGCTATTCCCATTATTCTGGAGGCCATTCTGCCAAGCGGAACAATTTCATTTGCCTCGTCCGCCTCCGCGACAGCACCCGGCATTCCCCATATTACGCTGCTCTTTTCATCCTGGACAATTGAATAGCCGCCTTTCCGACATATCGCTTTCACACCTGAGACGCCGTCATTCCCCATGCCGGTTAAAATGACACTCAGGACATTGCCTCCATAGACAGCAGCAACAGACTGAAAAAGAACATCCACAGACGGGCGGCAACTGTTCACAGGGGGGGAGTCCGTCAGGCGGATCACTTTATTGCCGTCTCTGTCTTTTTTTATAATCATGTGCCGACCTCCGGGAGTGATATACATGACTCCTTTTTCCACACGCTGCCCGTCCTTTCCCTCGACAACCCTTATGGAAGACGTGCTGTTCAACCGTGCGGCAAGCGAATCAGTGAACATGGGAGGCATGTGCTGTACGACAAGTATGGGCACTGGAAAGTCGCCGTCCAGCTGGGGGACGATTTCCTGTAATGCATTCGGCCCCCCGGTTGATACGCCGATGACCACCACATCAATCCGGCCTGGCTTTCGGTAGGAGCGGGTTTCGGTATAAGGGACGGTCTTCTCCTGTTTACGGGCCGGACCTTGGAAACGGGGACGCGGCTTTTTTTCCGCATAAGGCATAAGCAAAGGCGGCTGCTTTGGAGATACAGGCTGATGTCTTTTGTCTGCGCGGGAAAGTGCCCTGGCCTGCCGTGAATATTTACGGGTTCGTGCCATCAGGATGAGGCGGGAAATCGCTGCCCTGAGTTCCGCCATATTGGCCTCAACAGATACGCCCTGAGGTTTCGGAACAAAGTCCAGTGCGCCCGCTTCCAGCGCCTTCATCGTGACATGGACAAGCTCTTTGTCCATGCCGCTTAACATGACCACATCAATATGGGGATGCTGCTTTTTGATTTGGTCCAATGTTTTCAGACCGTCCATTACCGGCATAAACACATCAAGGAGTACAAGGTCAGGCTGCTTCAGTTCAATTTTTGACAAGGCAATTTTCCCATTGGGCGCAGTTCCTATCACTTCGGCATTTTCAAAATCCGAAACGATTTTTGACAGAAGCTGTCTGTAAACAACTGTATCATCCACCACAAGTATTTTCATCA
>JAOZLU010000101.1:2151-16036 GCA_029934695.1 Desulfobacterales bacterium
TCATTTTCCACGTTATACGCTCCTCACTGCTCATTGCTCACGAACTCGTTTAACACTTGTACGAGCTGCCCGGTTTTATCTTCCAGATCAGCAAAAGTATCTTCGGCCTGAGATATGACTTCGGCCCGGGACAAATCACTGTCCTGGCCTGTTATTTCCAATTTCAGGGCTGTTTCAGATGCTGGATCGGCTGAAAGGTTGAGCAGCATCCCTTTAAAATAATGGGCGGCATCTCCCAATGCCTTATTATCCCGGTCGGCTATAGCTGTTTTTATGTTTGAGAGGCACACAGGATATCCGTTGAAAAACATTCCGATAAGGGTCTTCGCCAACTTCATGCTGTTATTAATGCGGGACATAAAAACAGCCTGGTCGAAGATATGTTTTTTCTTATCCCCGATAAAAGATGTCGGGGACAAGTCTGCATCTGTTTCGATCTTTGCACTAGCAGGGACAGAAGTGACAGGGATATAAGCATCAATCGAATCAAAGAGTTCCGCCACCAACTCTTCAAGATAGTTCTGATGCTGCTTGAGTTCCAGATGGGTTCGCACTCTGACTTTCACAACAGCCGGACTGAAAGGCTTTGTGATGTAGTCAACCGCACCGAGTTCAAATCCTCTGGTTTCCTTTTTTTTCTCGCTTCTTACGGTTATAAATATCACCGGAATGTTCCGAGTCTGTGTGTCAGCTTTCAGCCTCCTGCACACCTCGTATCCGTCCATCCCGGGCATTACGATGTCCAGCAGAATCAGGTCAGGAAGGTTTAATGCCGCAATTTCGAGAGCCTCCGGTCCGTTGATGGCAACACTGATGTTGTAATCTGACTTTAATGTTTCCGCCAGCACTTTTATATTTTCAGGCGCATCATCTGCAATCAGTATATTCTTTTTTGCCAATTTGCAGCCCATCTCTCTTCTCCCTCATTGAAGACCTGCGGTCTGTTTCAGTTCAGTTTAAATTTTCTTACGATCTGTGACAGCGACGAAGCCATTTCAGCCAGTTCATTTGATGACGCATTGGTTTGCGATGCCCCCAGAGCAGTCTGTTTTGAGGCATCGCTGACCCCTTGAATATTTTTAGAAATATCATTTATCCCGTGTGCGACTTCGTCAGAAGAACGGGCAATATCTTTCACGCTGTTCAGCAGTTCGTCAATATTTTCTGCAATTTCAGCGGCAGTTCCTGATGTTTTGTCTGTGGATTTTGCAATTGCCTCCACCAGTTTTGCCGATTCGTTTGCATTTTCTGCAACGCTTTTCAAAGTCGTGGCAGCAACTGTAACGGATTTTGATATTTCGCCTGCCGCCGCGGTCTGTTCATCCGCGGAACCGGCAATCGTTTCATTAATACCGGCGATTCCGCTGATGACTTTGGTTATCTCTTCCATTGCCTGAACAACATCATCCGTGGATGTCTGAATTTCTTCTATCTGCTCCGCAATTTCGTCGCTTGACTTGGCAGTCTGTCTGGCCAGTTCTTTGACTTCGCCCGCGACTATGGCAAAGCCTTTGCCGGCATCACCCGCGCCGGCAGCTTCAATTTTGGCGTTCAGTGCCAGCATGTTGGTCTGGTCAGCAATATCTTTGATAATCCCCACGATCTTGCCGATCTTGCCAGATGAGGAAACCAGCGTATCAATTCTGATATTGATCCGTTCGGCACTCTGGTTTGCCTCTTGTGAAATCCGGTTCGCGTGGGCAGTACTCTTCGCCACCTCATTTAATGACAAAGTCATTTGCTCCAGTGCGGATGCCACGTTGCTGATTTGTGCTGAAATATCCTGACAGGATTGTGCCGTCTCTGTAACATTGTCAGCGGTCTTCTTTCCGAATCTGACAACATTGCTGAAGTTGGCTGACATTTCCCCGGTCATGTCAGCAATGCCCGCTATTGAGGCACTCACCTGCCTTATTACAGACGCAACCGCGCCGACGCTTGCGGCAACCTGCTCGGAAGAGGAGGCTACCGCGTCAGACTGTGATTCCATTTCTTTGGCAGATGAGGCCATTTCTGTGGAAATTGACGACATTTCCTCAGATGAAGTATAAAGACTGTCTGTATTTTCAGATAGTTGCCAGATAATCTCCCGGAGTTTCACAACAAATTTGTTAAACCATGTTGCCAGTTCGCCAATCTCATCCTCTCGCTGAATGTCAAGATGTCTTGATAAATCCCCTTCACCTTCGGCGATATTTTCAAGCATGGCAGCCATGACACCGATCGGTTTTATAACTGAAACTGTCGTTATTGCATACGCAAAACCCGAAAATATTGCAAAAAGACCGAGCATCCCCAGCATCATCAGCAAAAACATATTTCCGTTACGAACATACATATTGGCAGTTGATTCCGTCCGATAATCAAGCATTTTCATGAAATCGGCAATGGGCTTCATTATTATTGATTTGTCCTGATGATATTTTTCATCAAACATGATTCTTCTGGCAAGTTCAAGGTCTGGTTCCCCCTGTTTCACAAAATTGCCGGTCCCGTCATCAAACACTCCTTTCACAGCATTCATAGCTATGGTCTCCGTCGCGACCAGTCTGTTGGAATTATCCTCAGCCTCGTTGATCTTGGCAAATTCCTCCCGGGCAAAGCCCATATCTTCCATCACTTTCCTCAAGGGGAGCGTTCTTCCGTCCGGCCGGGGTTTCTTTCCGTTTCGTATGTCAAGAATTTCCCAGTATCTCTTCTCATATTTTTCATCTTTTGTTACAACATAACTTCTTGCCATTCTTGTCAGATCGTCAGAACTTTGACGAAGCTCATCTGCCAGCAGATGCGATTCATGGCGGTTTTGCTGGCTTTTGTTGAGACTCTCCTGATTGCGGAGCATCAGCAGCGTCAGAGTGCCGAGAAGAAAAAGAATAATGAATGATGTTGAATAAAGCAATATGAGCTTTTTTTTTATTGACATGCGGCTATTTCCTTTAAATTTATTAATCTCTGAATTTTTTTCACGAGACCTGCGAGGTTTTGAAAACCTCGTAGCTCTGCTTCCCGTTCTGCCGGACTTCCCTGCCGGACCTCCCTCACTGCCGGACGGGGTTGCAAACCCCGTCCGGCAATAAACCCCGTCCGGCAATCAGTCCTCAGAAGAGGCATTCATTACCAGATCAAGAACTGCTGTCACGTCCAGAAGAATAATCAGACGGTTTCCCTGTTTTATAACGCCTTCAATGAGATCGCTGTCAATATCAACAAGATGCGGAGGGGGAGGAAGAATTTCTTCATTTACAAGGGGTAACACATCATCCATTTCATCTATTAAAAATCCGACGATATCTTCTCCCAGACGGACATCTTCCAAGAATTCCTTATCTGAATATTTTCTTATTTCTTCCTGAGTTTTTAATATCAGCAGGCGACAGTTGTCCCTTCTGACTCTCGGAGGACGGTTCATGCTTATGTTGAGGTCTATGACGGTCACCACTCTTCCCCTCAGATTCATTAATCCGAGAAGATGGGCCGGCCCGTCGGGAATCGGACTCATTGCCTTATGGCGATATACTTCCTTCACAAGCAGAATGTCAATGCCAAGTAGTGTGTCACCCAGAAGAAAGGTTGCTATTTGTCGGGTCATAAAGAAATCTCCTGTAACAAATGGTGAATTATGAATTATGAATGGAGAATGCACAATTCATAATTGTCAATCCTCCAGCATGACAGCAAGTTTTTCAAGAAGGCGGGTTTTGTCAAGTTTCAGTTCCCATTCGGTGAAGCCTGCCTCAAGACCTTTTTGGGCCATGCCTTCATCTCCCAAAGAAGTAACCGCCATGACTGGCAGATGCTTCAATTTTTCATCTGAACGGATTGCGCGTATGGTAGCCCATCCGTCCATCCTCGGCATGACAATATCAAGAATGACCGCATCAACGGTCTCTTCCTCCAAAATCTGTATTGCTTTCCTGCCGTCTTCCGCCAAGATGACCTCATATCCTGCCGAAGTGAGATAATCTTTTTCCACCATTCTGAAAAACGGGGTGTCTTCTGCCAGCAGAATCCGGCATTTTCCTTGTGAACAGGTATTGCCCTTCTTTTTGGTTGCGTACCATTCAGGAGCCGCCAACTCGAAAACGCGATACATATCCGGGAGCAGGGTGATTTTTCCGTCGAGTATGGCTGAACCGAACAGGCCGGGTGCCATGATGGTTGTCGTGTCAAGTTCAACAACTGCATTGAGAGTATTGATGGCGCGGTTCATGACAATGCCGAGATGATGTTTTGTCTGTTTGGGCACAATGATCCCGATGCTGCCTTCAGATAATCGTTCCGGTTTTTGGACAGGCAGGTAATCTTCAAGGAAAATCAGCCTCAGTTTTTTATCGTGATACTGTAGGAACTGCCTATCCTTAATATGCTCAATCTTCGACACCGGAACACGTTCTATCCGGCTGATAAGTTCAAGGGGCACTGCAAAACGCTCCGGGGTGTTATTGTCAAACAGGAGAAATGTCTGTATTTCTGCTTCCACCGTAATTTCACCCAAGTCCGATGGCATCTCTTCTTTCGTCTCCTCAATATTGCGGATGGCCGCTTTTTTGAGAATTCCTGCTACATCAAGGATAAGGGAAACCTTGCCATTGCCGAGGATACAGACACCGCTGAAGCACCTCATTTTTTTCAGGTACCGGGGCAAAGGTTTTACAACGATTTCCTCCGCACTTTCAATACTGTCAACAATAAGGCCGAAACGGGATTCGTCGTGTTTGATGACGAGTATTCTTAATGGCTTTGTGTTGTCCGTCGCGTATTGTCCGCTGTCCGTTGCAATTGACGATGGACCACTATCCGCGGATTTGGAAAGACCGAGTATTTTGTTCAAATTCACCAGAGGAAGCAGCGTATCACGAAGCCGAAGCACATAAGCATCCTGAACCGCATTGATACGAGTTTTTATTTCATCAGGTTTTACCCGGACCAGTTCATCAATATCAACTTCGGGAAGAATGAAAGACTGGTCATCAGCTTTAATCAGAAGCCCGGAGACAATTGCAAGGGTCAGGGGAAGCACAAGCGTTATCTTTGTTCCCTTGTTTACTTTGGTCTCAATATCAACCGTGCCTCCGAGATGTTCGATATTCGTTATGACAACATCCATGCCGACGCCTCTTCCGCTTAAATCTGTTATCTGATCAACAGTTGAAAACCCCGGACGGAATATCAGCCGCACCCGGTCTTTTTCGCTCATGGAATTTGCCTGATCCTGACGAATCAGCCCTTTTTCAACAGCCTTTCGGGCAACGAGTTTCCCATCAACTCCTCTGCCGTTATCCATGACCACCAGAAGCACCTGGCCGCCCTGATGGCAGGCTTTCAACTCAATGGTTCCGTGCCTGGGCTTTCCGGCATTTTCGCGTTCTTCCGGAGATTCGATACCATGGTCAACCGAATTGCGGATCAGATGCGTCAGAGGATCTGAAAGTCCCTCGATAATGCTTTTGTCTAATTCGACATCTTCTCCATAAGTGATAAGTTTTACTTCCTTGTCATGATTTTTTGCCAGACTCCGGACAAGTCTGTTAAATTTGCCAAAGATGAGAGAAACCGGCTGCATCCGCATCTGCATGATCTTTTCCTGTATTTCGGATGTCACCCTGCTGATATGCTGTAAAACAGGATTCAGTCCCGGGGTATGTTTCACCAGAGGAAGCGCGGTCTGCATCAGCTGATTTCTTCCCAGGACAAGCTCACCTGCCAGATTCACCAAGTCATTCAGAAAATTGACTCCGACCCGGATTTTCTCTTCAGCCTGAACCTTTTGCACATTACCGGTTGTCATCCTTCCTGTTGTCTCTCCGTTCGCATCCTCTGTCCTCTCCCCTCTGTCCTCTGTCCTCTCCTCTGACTCCTCTCTGAATTTATCAAGATCAATAACAGTGATTCTGTCGAGGGGAAGTTCCATTTTTTCCGAGACTGAGTCAGGGTCGAGGTCAGTTGCAAACAGAAAATCAGTCGCAATGTCATTGTCCAGGCAGTCTGAAAGTCCGCTTACACCTTGGATGTCCAGAAATGAATCCACATACATCCCCAGGGATTCCATGTTGTTAATGAAATCATAAGGTGATTTTTCTTTCAGTCTCAGGTCCTCATTCAGAAATATCTTTATAGCGTAAAGGTGAAGGCCTGCTGAGACAAAGTATTTAATATCGTATGCGCTGATATTGAATTTGTTATCCGGTTTATCCGGAAGCTTTCTTTTATTCTTGTCGTTCTCCTTGTGTTCAACTTTTTTCTCGGCAACGGTGACGGTCTTATGATGTTCGGCACTGCCATTGGAAATCTTTTTCAGGTAAGCCAGTTCACTATGAATATCAAAGGCTTCGCTCTCTTCGATATTGTCAAGCATTCCCTTGAGCACGTCCACGCCTTTGAGCAGAGCATCAATCAGTTCTGAGGTAGGCACAATTTTCCCGTCACGGAGCAGCGAGAGCGAATTTTCCATGACATGACTGAGAGTGCCGATGTTTTGAAAACCGAAGAATCCTGATGCTCCTTTTATACTGTGAACACCTCGGAAGATTCTGTTGACCATATCCCGGTCAATTATGGCACCGCTCTGTTCAAGAGCCAGGATATCCGGTTCAATGGTTTGCAGATGCTGCTGGGATTCCTCTACAAACAACGGCAAAAGTTCATCATATTCTGACATTTTTCAGGCCTCCTGAATAATTCATAATTCATAATTCTCCTCGCCTTTTACAGGAAAAAGAGATGTCAGGCGGAAAAAGTCTGCAACTTTCATGAAATTTTTCCCAGCACCGACAATCTCAATGGTTTTAGATTCACCTGTCACCTGACGGTAAAGACCGACAATGAGGTTTACGCCGAGAGAATCCACAACCTCAATGCCGTTCACATCCAGCAATACATGGAAAACATCTGAATGCGCTTTGAGCTGTCCTGCAAAATAATCCCTCAGTTCTTCAATGCGACTGGCAATAAGATCGGTTTCCGGAATTAAAAAAAGTGTGCCATTTTCTTTTCTGATTTTCATTCATTTTCTCCAAAGGGGTCAGGGTAAGAGGTCAGAGGACCCCCTGGCCTCTGATCCTCCAGTTTTTTCCGAAAAATGAGAGAAACCGTTCCGCCATCAACTTTCACAGTATCGGCAATTGAATACATCACGGACAAACCGCGGCCCCCTGGCTGAAGCACATCCAGATTTTCTATTTTCTGAATTGTATCCGGAATCTCAAATCCGGGTCCCTCGTCGGATATCTCTATCCTCAGTTCACCGGCCTCGAAGAATACGGATAAATCAATAAACGCGTCAGAGGTAAATTTGTTTCCATGTCTTACGGCATTGATCAGGGCTTCGCGTACTGCAAGAAGTATGAAACAAGGGTCCTTTCCTCTGGGAATTTTATCCGGGATACATTGGGTGCCAATCCACCTGCAAGCTTTATCAGCTGATTTATAGTCGGACAAAAATTCATAGTGCAAGGCACTGTTCTCTCCTTTCTCATTTGAACAGGCGCAGGAGGAAGGAGAAGAATTCAGCGCAATAAGAACCATGTCATCATCCTGACCGCTCTTTTCCAAAATTCTGTCCAGAATTTCCTGGCATAATCCGCGGATATTTTTTCTTTTCAAAGGAACATTTCCCGATGACAAAATCTCAATAATATCCTCTTTGTTTATACCGTCTGAAAAAAGAAATAAACAGGTTTCCCCTTCAAACTCTATTTCCTCACTCAGAAACAGATGTTCCTCCTTTAATAGGCCGAGGCACATTCCGCCGCCGGCCAGCTCACGAAAATTGAGCGGGCCTTCGGCTGTTTCCCTCGCAAGAAGTCCCCCGGGATTGCCTGCTGTGGCAATTTTCATTTTCTTTCGGCATCTGTCCCAGAGCAGGGCAGTGGCACAGAGATGGTACTGATGATAATCTGATTTATTCAGTTCAGCATTGATGATTTTAAACAGACCCATGGGATTCTGATGTCTGTCCCAGTGAGATGTCAGGATACCGAGAGATATTGCGCTGATATAAGAACTCATCACATTATGGCCCGCAACATCCCCAAGCATGATGCCGCACCTCCCGGCCAGATTGAAACGGCGGCAGCAGGCCAAATCTCCGCCCGCGTCTGTCAGGGAAGTATAGGCAATGTCAATGGAGTTACAAGGTTCGGGGCATCCGAATTTAATCAGTTGCGCCTGTGCTTTACGCACCTGGCTGGCAGTTGAGGCAATCTGTGTGCGTGATCCTTTCTGACTGGCCTGGTAAATGGCCGAATCAATCAGATCAATGATGGATTTTTCAAAATCTGCCTGGGTGACAACGCCGTCAGCCCCCAGTTGGATTGCCAGTTGAAATGTGTCCGGATCATTGTCACGGGCATAAATGAACATCATCACGCTGAGATAATCCCGTTTGATTCTGGCCAGAACGCCCAGACCGTCCATTCCTGAAGTAAATACATTGCTTATGATGATGTGGAACTGGTATCTGTGTTTCAGGAACAGTTCCCACGCTTCATCACCGTTGAATACATGGGTGACCTCAAACCCGAGGTTTTTTAAAAAACGTGAGTATTGATCCGCAAGGCTGTCAGATTCTTCGACAAGCAGTATATGGTACTCTGAAAATTTTAAGGCAGGTGAATCCGGCAAACTGTCATCAGTTTGGGGCTCTGCATTCTTGGCATTCTCAGGAGTGCAGGTCCCATACTGTTTGACAAATGACTTTACCATGTCAGTATCAATCGGTTTTGGCAAAAAATCATTCCCTCCCGCGTCCAGGCAGCGTTGGCGGTCATCCTTGGAGGTCATGGAGGATACAATAATGATAGGCGTGGTCACGCCCATGCGCCGAATTCTCAGGATGGTTTCAAAACCATCCATGCCTGGCATGAGCAGATCCATAAAAATGAGTCGGAATCCAGATTCTTTTAAGTGTTCAAGGGCTTCTTTGCCGTTTCGGCCCTCTTCCACGGAAAAACCTTCCAGTTTGAGAAGCTCCTTTAACAGTTCCCTGTTAAATGGATTATCATCTACAATCAGGGCGCGGGGAATATCTGAACTGTTCATTAAATCAATCCGTTTCAGGTGTTTTGTGTTCTATGTTTTATGTCTGATATGGTGTAGCGAAGCGGAACCCACCCTACGTTTTTACGTTTTCCTGAATCACCTCGCCCGGGCCCAGACGATTACCGCAATCAGGACTGTCAGACATAATCCGAGAGCAACTGTGAAATATCCGATATATTCGCCGCGGACAATGCAGAGATAAAGACCTTCTCCCATGAGTAACAAACCGAAAAGTATCCCCACAATGCTCGCCGGAGTTATCTTCATTTTTTTTATCTTCATTTTTTTCTTCTTCTGTTTCATTTGCTGCTCTCGCCCGGCAGAATATTGGTAAACTGATATTCTTCAGCCGGAATTCCGGTTGATGCCTCGAAAATTTCCTCTCCCCACTGCTCAACAGACAGGTATTGATTTTCGGACGCGTCCGCATAATCCCATTTAAGCATTTCCTCTCCCGGGCCTTTTCCGTTTTTATAAAAATGACCGCCTCCTGTCTCCGTAAGATGGAAGGCTGTCCCTTCAAATACAATCTGATCCGGAGGGGCTTCATGCTCAATAATATGTTTTGTTATTCCGGATCCGAGGCGGGCTATGGGAATTTTCCTGCTGATGCTCCATTCATCCTCATCATCTGACTCTTTTTCAAGATAAATGGTTTCATCATGGCTTCTCAGCTGCCATTCAGGTGTGATATCCCCGCCGCCCCAGTCGTAATGATGGCAAGCTTCGACCTGCCATGTTTTCATATCAAAATCAACAAACCAACCCACCTGAAGATTTGAAAGGATGATATCTTTCAGAGGATCAGGTGTTTTAGCTGTTTTCTTGCCAAAGAATATTTTCAAACCCATTTTTTATGTTCCCTAAAATGTTCAACAATCATATTTCAACCTTCAGACTTCCTGAGAGATTCCCATTTTCATCTTGAGTTCCAAAAGGCTTGCGGATGCGGTTACCTGCTCCCCGCTCTCAAGGGCAGAATGAATTTCATCATCAATGGTTTTGTCCGCGCTCACGATATCCCCGTAAGCCTGGGCAAGGGACTCATCCTCTTCAACTTTTGCTTTCATCTTTTCAAGCATGGCAATGGTTCCGGAGGAATCAATGTTGGCCAACTGCCGGTTTATTTTTTTAGTGGAAGCCGCTGTTCTGGCCCTGGCTTTCAAGGTCACAAGATCATTTTCATAGGTTGATACTGAAGATTTTATCTTATTCACATTTGTCTGAAGCTGGTTTGCCATCTGTTCATGCCGCTCGGCTTCCCGGGACAGTCTCAAAGCCTCCTGTGCATTAGTCTCTTTTTTTGAGAGGGCCTGGGTGGCAAGCCGTTCCGCTTCCCTCTGGGACAGACCGCCATTTTGCATTTTTTGTAACAGCAGCATGGCCTTGCGCTCATAGTCCGCGGCAAGTTTCTTTTTATTGTCAGCATCTCTTCGGGTTCTTATTGCAATTCCCTTTACCTCGGCCAGACTCATCATGGCCTGCCGGAGATCTTCTTTGAGGTCTCTGATTCCCTGCTCAGTCATTTTAATAGGGTCCTCAAATTTATCCAGGACAGAATGGGATTCTGCCTCGCCAATTTTGAATAGTCGTGAAAAAAATGACATATTAAATTTCCTCCATGCAAAACAATGTGACTTGGTGGCAACCGGTCATTGATAACCGGTCATTAATAACTGATAACTGACAACTGTTCACTGATGACTGGCATATTTCAAAAACTCGGCACCATACTCTGACAGCGCAAGACTCAGCGCATGCACAGTCCCCTCAAGCTCATTCTGATCCAAGTTTTCAAGCTGAAGGGTGTCGCGGAAAAGAACGGTATCTCCGCTTTCGTCCAATACAAAAGCACCGTGGACAAGCTCCCGGTTCATCTGTAGAAGATGTTTGAAAAAGCCTTCCGATTCCGGCTTTACTTTCATAATGACCTGTTCCAGAACAAGGATCGGTTCCTCACAGTCAATGACAAGGTTTTTGATCCCGTTTTCCTCGTCTTCCACCACCACCAGTTCTTTTTCCACATCTTCACTGACAATGGCAATTCCCATGTCGTTAAGATATTGTTTGACCAATTCAAATTTTCCCTTCATAAACGCCTCCTGAGGTTTGCTGTTTCGGTTTATAAATCAGATAAAACCGATGGAGCCAGTTAAACAGAATTATGTATATATCAGATTGTTGTTTTTTTCAAGCAAATAGCACGAGACGGAATCTGTGAACCATCAGCCTTTCAACCTTCCATCCACTGCCGAGGTTTAAGGCTATATTATCCGCCTGACAGTTCCGAAACCCTGCAAAACAGATCCTCCGATTCCCAGATAATCCGGAATAATGAAATCTGTTTTGAAAACGCCTGTAAATCCTGTCATGGTTTTGGTTTTGAGATGAACTGTTTTCTCTTTGAGCCGAATATCCAAGTTGATTTTCCGGCCCTCTTCAGGCCAATAGCCGAGATATTTTGACATGGAAAGAATATCAGCGATCAAAGCTTTTTTAAGTATCTGACTTTTTTGGGCTGCTGTTTCTGTTCCGGCATATATTTCATAATTTTTCTGATCCAGGCCGATCCATGGTGAAATAAATTCATAAGCATAAGTTTCCGTGGAACAGCCAAATACCACATCTTCAATCTGAAGATTTTTTTCATAAACGGAAATCTGAATTTCATCGATAACGATCTTGTTCAGATTCATAAATATGACAGAAAAAAGATTTACCGCCTTATCTGTTATTGTGATAATGGCAGGAACAGCAGGTTTCCTTTTTACCAGCTTGAATTGTATCAGCGGATACCTGTATATTGGTTCCTCTGTCGCAAAATCATAATTAGATACCACGCCATAATCTTTAAAAAAATTTTCAATAAACTCCCGAAATTTATGGATTTGCGACGGTCCCAGCTTGAGATCATCAAAAAACAATGTTGCTTTTTTCATTTCCAACCTTTCCCGACTTTTTAATCTCAAAAATATCTGTATTTTTCCTTTATCACATTTTTACCTTCATAACAAAATCTGAAATATTTTTTTTTGTCCTCATCCAGCTTTTTTGAAAAGTTGTTGCTAAAATCAGAAAAATGTGGATGAAAGGACATTTTTTAAGTAAGATTTCCTCTTTGCTGGGGTATCTGAACATTGCGGCTAAGATTGCCGGACGGGGTTGCAAACCCCGTCCGGCAGGGAGGTCCGGCAGGGGTGCCTGAACATTGCGGACGGGGTTGCAAACCCCGTCCGGCAGGACCCCGGCAAGGAATTACTTTTCACTTTGAACTTTTTACTATCAAGTTTTCTTATGATGAACACTGAATCACAAGGTCACTATCGGACAGTGCTGAAGGTCAGCCTGCCATTGGTGATCAGCTTGAGTTCAACCATGATTATGGAGTTCACGGACCGTGTTTTTCTTGCAAACTATTCTCTGGATGCCATAGCAGCGGCAATGCCGGCAGGGCTTGCCGCACTTTTATTCATCACCTTTTTTGTCGGCATTGCCAGCTATTTAAATGTTTTTATCGCCCAATACATCGGGGCCGGATTATATGATCGTGTGGGGCCTGCAATGTGGCAGGGAATTTATTTTTCCATACTGGCTGCTTTCATGCTGGCCAGCCTCTGTTTTGTGGCTGAACCTTTGTTTCATATCAGTGGCCATCCACCCCAGGTGCGCCAGTTGGAAGCTGTCTATTTTCAGGTTCTTCTGGCGGGAGCTGGAATAAATGTTCTGGGAGCAACCCTGTCAAGCTTTTATACCGGCCGGGGAAAAACTTTCCCGGTTATGATAATCCATATATTCGGAGCTGTCATCAATATCCCGCTGGACTATGCCCTGATTAACGGCGTATGGATATTCCCGGAACTGGGAATTTTCGGCGCCGGTATTGCCACAGTGACGTCCTGGGCTGTTGTGGCTCTTTTATTTGTGGGAATCATATTCAGCAAAAAAAATGATTCCATGTATGGGGTTGTAAAGTCCAGAAAATTTGATAAAAAAATTTTCAGCCGTCTCATAAAATTCGGTGCGCCCGGTTCAATTCAGTTCAGCATGGATATTTTTGCATTCACTGTTTTTATCTTTATGGTGGGCCGTATCGGAACGACAGAGTTGGCTGTGACAAGCATCATTTTATCCATTGAGTCTCTGGCATTTATGCCGATGATGGGGATTTCCATGGGAACGAGCACCCTGGTTGCTCAGGCCCTGGGGCGTAACCGGCCGGATGAGGCAGTGGGAATAACGAAATGCACGATTCATGTTGTATTTTTTTATCTTCTGGCCCTGTTCTTTTTATTTTTGCTCGCACCGGAATGGCTGATAAACATATTTCGTCCTCGGGATTATACAGCTGAGGATTATGCTGCTGTTGTCCGCCTGGGTATTGTTCTGCTCCGGTTTGTATGTGCTTATATTTTTTTTGATGCCCTTTACATGATCTGCATCGGTGTCCTGAAAGGTGCCGGAGATACGCTGTTTATCTCATGGAGTATCGGGATACTGTCCCTGTCTGTCATGGTGCTTCCGCTCTATATTTCCATTGAATTTTTTGACGCGGGCCTTTATGTTTCATGGTCTTTTGTCACTTTATTTATTTTCAGCCTTTTTTTGGTCTCATTCTGGCGGTTCCGGCAGGGTAAATGGAAAAGTATGCGCGTGATCGGCGAGTGCTGATGCTTCGGAACTAAATCCCAAATCTCAATATCCAAATCTCAAATAACAATTTGGGTATTGAAATTTGGAATTTATTTGAGACTTGGGATTTGAGATTTGGAATTTATTTGGGATTTGGGATTTGAGATTTGTAATTTATTTGGGATTTGGGATTTGGGATTTGGGATTTGGGATTTGG
>JAOZLU010001133.1 GCA_029934695.1 Desulfobacterales bacterium
TTGATGTTGGATGTTGGATGTTGGATGTTTGATGTTGGATGTTTGATGTTGGATGCCAAGCCGGACGGGGTTTGCAACCCCGTCCGAAACATTTAAAAAAACATTGCGGACGGGGTTACAAACCCCGTCCGGCACTGGGGACCCGTCCGAAACATTTAAAAAAACATTGCGGACGGGGTTACAAACCCCGTCCGGCACTGGGGACCCCGTCCGAAACATTTAAAAAAACATTGCGGACGGGGTTACAAACTCCGTCCGGCACTGTGAGAGGAAAAAAATGTATTTTCAAGATGTTATTTCATCGCTGAATAATTTCTGGGCACGCAAAGGATGTGTACTGCTTCAACCTTATGATATGGAGGTTGGGGCAGGGACGTTTCATCCGACGACGCTTTTAAAATCGCTCGGGCCTGAACCGTGGAATGTGGCGTATGTTCAGCCCTCCAGACGGCCTACTGATGGCCGTTACGGTGAAAATCCGAACCGGCTGCAACATTACTACCAGTATCAGGTCATCCTGAAGCCTTCCCCCACTGACGTTCAGGACCAATATCTGGAAAGCCTCAAGGTTCTGGGGGTGGATCCCCTTGAGCATGACATCAGATTTGTTGAAGACGACTGGGAATCCCCCACGCTCGGGGCTTCAGGACTCGGATGGGAAGTCTGGCTCGACGGCATGGAAATCACCCAGTTCACCTATTTCCAAGTGTGCGGCAGCATCGAACTGCATCCCATTCCTGTGGAACTGACTTACGGGCTGGAGCGTATAACCATGTATTTGCAGGGCGTTGACAATGTGTATGATCTGAAATGGAACAAAAACATCACTTACGGGGATGTGCATCATCAGCAGGAAGTGGAGCAGTCAACATACAATTTTGAAAAGGCGAATGTGGATGATCTGCTGAGCTTTTTCAATAAGTACGAAGCCGAAGCCAGGCAGGTTATTGAGGATGAGCTGGTTCTTCCGGCTTATGAATACTGTCTGAAATGCTCGCACACCTTTAATCTGCTGGATGCCCGCGGGGCAATCAGTGTTACCGAGCGGACCGGCTATATCACACGGATACGGAATATTGCCAGAGTTGCTGCAAAAGCATATCTTGCCCAAAGAGAGTCCATGGGTTTTCCCCTGCTGGCAAAGTGATGTTGGATGTTCGATGTTGGATGTTGGATGTTGGATGTT
>JAOZLU010000611.1 GCA_029934695.1 Desulfobacterales bacterium
TTTGCGGGGGCTCAGTATATGAAGCGATCTGGCGGCCAGTTCCTTTCCGGTCCCGCTTTCCCCCATAATAACCACGTTGGCGTCAGATCCCGCAATCTGCCGGATGGTTTCCCAGACCCGGATCATAGGCCCGCTTTTGCCGATAAGGATGGGTTTCTCCTCTCTCCGATCCAGCGCAGACCTCAACTCAATATTCTCGATCCGGAGATATCGTTTCAGAAGGGCTTCCCTTACAATTTTCCGGATATGATCAATCTTAAAGGGCTTGGCAATATAGGAATAAGCACCCTCTTTCATGGCCTTCACTGCCAAGTCAACCGTGGCATATCCGGTAATCATGATCACCTCGGTCAGAGGATGCTGCTCTCTGGATGCCTTCAGAATCTGCATTCCGTCCACCCCCTTCATTTTGAAGTCAGTGATCAGGAGACTGAAATCGGCCGATGCAATCAGGTCGAGAGCCTGGTTCCCATCGCAGGCCGTTACCACATCATGCCCTTCTTTTTCCAAGATGTGTTCGAGGTTTCCGAGAGTCACTTCCTCATCATCAATAACGAGTATCTTATCGTTGTTTTTTTTCAAAATTTATCCTTACACTTGATGATCAGATTTTTATAATTCCGGAGTGTCAGACAATAAGATATTACGCGGCCATCCTGCCGCATAAGCATCAAGCTAAGATCATAACCAACTGTTTTTATTCATACATGATCTGCCGGACGGGGTTTGCAACCCCGTCCGCAATGTTCCGTCAATCCCCGCCAGCAAAGGTTTCGGACGGGGTTGCAAACCCAGTCCGGCAATCTTAGCTTGATGCATATGCCATCCGCCTCGCCACTCGTAGCTTGAGCTTGCTGAAATCAGTGATGCCCCGGGCCGGCGTTCCCCAAGCTGACATCTGCTGATGATCAGTTTCAGATAGTTACAGGCAGGCTTTCAGTTTTTTTGTTTTAAAGGTCTCCCTGTCAATATTATTGATATCACACAAAAAACGTGATTTCAATATTTTTTTTGTAATTCAGAAAATAAAAATCTGCATGATATTAACAGGTTTGATGATGCTGTCTCTGCTCACTTTCCTACGGGGATACATGTAAACTGAGTATCAGTCGGTATCGTGAAGGCAGCAAAACATAGGATGGAGTAATCTGAGGGTAATATTGAAAAAGGAAATGGATGATATTATGCAAAAATCAAGCCTGAATTATTGCCGGATGCTTAAAGGTGTTTTATTCGTTGCCTGAGCCGTATGAGATGAAAGTCTCAGGTACGGGTTTTCAGGGGGCTTGGGATGGTAACATCCCCGACATGCGGGCTGTCTTCCCGCACCCATTCAGGGTGCATTCTGTTCCTGTTTTCTGAATCCGTGGTTTGCCTATATGTCTCTGCTGCTTTCTGTGGATGTGCTTTTGATCTGCGTCTCCTTAGGGATGTTCCGGCATCCCTCAAAAATCAGTTCTCTGCATGACCGGCACGTCTCAGTGTCAAATTTTGTGAAAATTTTCGATATCGCAGCGTATCCCGTGGGAAAAATATGATCTGTTCCTATTTCCGCCATAAAATCACCTTGTTTCAAAAAATGATCAACATAATGATTAATCCGGCACAGATACAGGCCCTTTTTCATTTTCCGACGCCGATGCGCCTCCTGAGTCAGTACCATCGCTCCTGAAACATCAATAAAATTGATTCCATAACCAATGATCAGGAGATGTCCGGGGGCGTTTTCGTCAATTTTCTCCATAACTTCAGCAACATGATTGGCCGCGCCGAAAAACAGAGAGCCATTAACGCGGATGATTTTCAACTGAGGGCATTCAGAAAGCCCGGTTGTCTCCGCCTCTGTCAGATGTCTTTGGGGATCAGCCGGATTTGGAACCATGACGGTTATATGCGGATGAGATGTCCGGGTCAGGTAGATCGCCAAAGACAACAAGACACCGGTATAAATGGCGAATTCGATTTCAAAAAACAGAGTTCCGCAGAATGTGGCCAACAATACCAGGGAATCGGACTTGCTGCTTTTCAGGATTTCATGAATATGACGCGCATCAATCAGCTTAAACGCCACAAACAGAATCAAACCGCCCATAGCAGACAGCGGCAGCCACGCGGTCAGAGGCGCGACCAGCACTACGATTATCGCAAGAAAAACCGCTGAGAAAATGCTGGCAAGCGGTGTCACTGCTCCTGAGTCGTAATTGACACCCGAACGGGTGAAGGAACCGGAACTTGCATACCCGGAAAAAAAACTGCCCGCGATGTTGGACAGCCCCTGCCCGATAAACTCCTGATTCCCATTAATGTGCTGGTTTGAGAGAACGGTGATGGATCTGGCTATGGACAAGGCTTCGATGAGACCCAGCAGGGAAACAGCCAGCGCGCCCGGCGCAAGCAGGCGGAGCGTGTCCAAAGTAAAATCCGGCGCAGACAGGGGCGGCAGTCGGGCCGGCAGTTTTCCCAAAAGCCTCACTCCGTGCGCCCCGCCATCCAGAGCGATGCTCACCAAGCTCCCAATGACCAGGGCCATGAGAAGCCCCGGCCACCGGGGACGGAAAATTTTCAGTATCACAGCACAGATCAGCGTGAGCAAGGCCACAGCCATTTCATAGAAATTGATCTGTCCGAACGAACTGAATATGATCCCCCAACTGGTCAGAAAAGATGAACCGCTGGGAATCGGAATTCCCAGCGCGTGTTTGAGCTGGCTCGTCGCAATCAGACACGCTGCCCCGGCTGTGAATCCCACGATCACGGAGTGGGACACGAAATTGATCAGTGTGCCGAGTCTGGCCAAACCGAATGCGAATTGAAAAAGGCCCGCCAGAAAAGTCACCGTGAACGCCAGACGGATGTAGTCCGCAGTTCCCGGTTCTGCAAGGGGGCTGAGGGTGGAAAAAATGATGATGGAGATGGCTGTGGTGGGGCCGGAGACCAGATGCAGGGAGGATCCGAAAAGGGCGGCAATCACTGGCGGGATGATGGCGGTATAGAGTCCGTACTCAGGCGGCAACCCCGCTATCATTGCAAAGGATACACCCTGGGGCAGGACGATAAACGCGCCCGTCAGCCCGGCAAACAGGTCTGCCAGAAGAGATTTCCCATCAATCCGTTTCCACCAGTACAGAAACGGAAACAGCTTCATTCTTAAAGGTATTTGGCGAACAGGGGCGGCTTTATTCATGTTCTGTTTCTTGTTTTATCTTGCATCATAATCCGGCATTCCTCTGAATCCGTCAGGCTCAGATTCTTTTATATAGAAGTCAGACAGGAATGTCAAGCATAAAATCAGGAATTCTAAACCAAAAAACTGGAAGCCCTGCAAACAAAAATCAGACAACTTAGAAGAACTCAAAAAAATCAGTTTTAATTTCACTTAAAAGGGGTGGTGCAAAGATAGTGATGAATGAGATTCAATTTATAATCGCTTCTCATTTTCCGATTATTATTGTCAAATCGATAAACTGCAACGCTTATCTGTATCTGCCCGACCAGTCATATCTGCCTGACCAGCCATCCCGCCGAGAAAGACTGATGTGTTTCTTTAACTATTCCCACCCCGGTTCTGGAAAGGATAAAGGCAATCAGAAATTAAATAATTTTCAAATCCCCAATATCCGATTCCTGACGAAAAAAGCCGGGTTCTTTTTATAATGCAACCCTGACTTTTTGCATCTTTAATTATTATAATCCGTTTTTATTGCTAATCCGTGTAGCAGTTCCCACCTGCTACAAGGATCCGTGATAAGAAAGGATTTTTTTGTCGGACTAGTTTAAATGGTGCTTTCTTTGTTCTTTAAGCCCTGATGTCCCAAAAAGAAAAAGGGAGACCTGCATCCTTACAGTTTAAATGGCACTTTTTTTATTCTCTGAACCCTGACTCCTCAAGGGACACCCGGCAACCCGGATCTCTTGGAGAACCGTGGAAAACATTGTATCGGAAGATGCTGTACAAGGCTCTGATCCCGTCTTTCATCCCGATCTTTTTCCCGTCCTGATACTTGCGGGCACTGGTTCAGTTGAATGGGAATCGTATTAAAATCAAGTGGTTGTCAAAATA